>JAHLFD010000132.1:0-8953 GCA_018883975.1 Candidatus Niameybacter stercoravium | reverse complement strand
GTTTTATAGGTGTCCTCTTAGGAGTACCAAGTTTATCTGTTATCTTTAAACTAATCAAAGCTTACTCAGAGAAAAAATTAAGGCAAAAAGAGCTCCCAGTAGATACCGAGGCTTATGAATAAAAAAGTGTTGAAATAAGTTGAAAAAATGTATAATATAACACTATATTCTATTATTAATTCTAGGAGGAAGACATATGGCTGTGCCGATGCCGATTAAAAGAATTGCAGATTTTGAGAATTTAGGTTTTGGAATGTTTGTACACTGGGGGCTTTACTCTCAAGTAGGAAAAGGTGAATGGTATCAAGCTTTGCATAGCGTACCAAAAGAGCAGTAAGAGGAACTTGTAAAGACTTTTAAAGTTACACCTGATTATGCGGAAAATATGGTCAAAGTGGCAAAAGAAGCAGGAATGAAATATATTGTCCTTACGACAAGACATCATGATGGATTTTCTTTATTTGATACAAAAGGATTAAGTACATATGATGCACCACATGCAATAGGAAGAGATCTTATAAGAGAGTACGTAGAGGCATGTAACAAGTATGAGATCATTCCATTTTTCTATCACACAACACTAGACTGGCATGAGGCAAGTTTTAATGAAGATTTTAAAACTTATCTGAAATACCTTAGAGATTCAGTTGAAATTCTATGTAGTGAATATGGTAAAATCGGCGGCTTATGGTTTGATGGCAACTGGAGTAAGCCTCATGAAGACTGGGAAGAAGATGCTTTATATGCAGTAATTAGAAAACATCAACCGGATGCTATTATTGTTAATAATACAGGGCTTTCTCATAGAGGTGAAAAAGGTAATATTGAGATTGATAGTGTAACCTTTGAGCAAGGTAGACCTTCAAGAATGAATCAAGATGGTGCTACAAAATATGTAGCAAGTGAAATGTGTCAGACACTGAATGACCACTGGGGTATAGGGAATAACGACTTTAATTATAAATCTTTACCAGAAATTATTGAGACCCTTTGCTATAGCAGAAGGATGGGAGCTAACTATCTGCTCAATGTAGGGTTAGAAGCAGATGGAACTGTACCAGGTATGCAAGCTGCTATGCTCAAAGAAGTTGGGAAGTGGATTAAGCTAGAGGGAGAGGCTATCTACACAGGGAGACCTTGCGATGACATATCAGGAGAAGGTTCTGACTTTATGCTTCGCATGGATGACCATACCCTTTATGCCTTCATCCATCACCTTAAAGTAACAGGTGATAGCAACGTAGTAGTGGGCGGCAGCGGAAGTGGCATGAAGAACTTCATTGGTCTAGATAGAGCAATTGAGTGTATTGAATGGGTGGATAATAAAGAACCTCTAAGAGTGATTCAAGATACTGACACTAAACTTATGAGTTTTTATGCAACAGGTTTCCCTTATGGGACAAACACTGTAGTACGTGTAGCTAAAATAAAATTAAAATAGAAATCCTTAAAGTAAACATACATTTTCATATGACCCGAATACTTATGAAGTAAGACAATAAGTAAAGTGAGGGATAGATATGAGATGTACGTTAAAGGAATTTATAGCAGAATATATGGAGATGCGACTGAAAGCATACAAGATGCTTCGCCATGTAGGATGCGATAAGCAAGTGAAAGCAAAAGATGCCCAGAAAGTTTGGAGTATGTATATGGGCATTATGGCTCAAGGTGATGATTGGCTTAATGTATAGAAAAATAAGGCTACCTATTCTAGAAAGAGTGGGTAGCCTTATGTAATTTCTTTATAAAATTTATAGGATTTTAGCAGCTTTAAAGCATATGTCCTCGAGCTGAGAGGTATATCTCCTTTATGAAAGAGAGTCTAGCATAGGCTTTATAAAAAGAAAGGACAGCAGGAAATATTCTAGGAGATTAATGATTGAGTTGACTAAGATATCTGTAAATAGTAGGCTCAGAGGTATGTAAGATTTTAGCTACTTCCTTAACAGAGCCTTTAATGGAAAATACGCCTTCATGCTCTAGAGCTTCCACGATCCGAAGTTTTTCTTTAGAGTTAAGTTGATCTAGAGGAAGACTTTTATCTTGTTGGATTTTATTAAGGGTTTCTTCTATAAGTTCATTTAAGGTAAGGGGGAGACGTTCATCACAGGTATAAGAAGCAGGGGCAGGAGCTGTAGGGGGATGGTCTGAAATAAATAAGTCAGGGTGGCATAGTTCGAGTAGTTGTTTACTAATGGCTATATAAGCACTGTCATCAAAGTTGATACAAAGCATCCCAATAGGCACTTGATTATCATCTTTAATAAAAAAGGTAGAGGCACGAAGTACTTTGTTTTTCTTGGTAGTAAAGCCTGTGTAGTTTACCTTGAAGTCATTATGATCAAAGTACCTAGACATAAGAATGTTCAGCATAAAGTCAGAGATAGGTGCGCCAACAGCTCTTTCACTAATATGATTGTTGGCAATGGCAATAATCGTATTCTTGCCATTACGTAAATCGTAAAGGGCAATTTCATAATAAGGGCCTAGTACTTGCCCTAAAAATTCAACCAATAGACAGTAGGTATGAAGGGGATCTATCATAGACATACTCCTTTCTATAATATTTCTAAATTTTACCATTATTATTATAACTGGATTATGATAAAAATCAATAATAAATTATCATAAATTAAAAAAATAGCCATATATTTATAGTATCTAGGGGGATAAAAAACCTTTAGTAATAAAAAACAATAAATTTTTATTATTAAAATTTTAAATGTTATAGGGGGAAGGCTATATGGCTATTAAGTATTTACCAGAACCATTTCGTATTAAAATGGTAGAGACAATCAAAATGCTTACACGTGAAGAGAGAGAAGAAGCAATTAAGAAAGCTAACTACAATCTTTTTAATTTAAGAGGAGAAGATGTTTACATTGACCTTCTGACAGATAGTGGTACCAATGCTATGAGTCAAGAACAATGGGCAGGTATTATGCGAGGGGATGAAGCTTATGCTGGTGCAACAAGCTATTACAAATTGGTAGATGCAGGTAAAGATATTTTTGGTTATGAATATATTCAACCTGTACATCAAGGGCGTGCAGCTGAAAAAGTATTATTTCAGCTTCTTGTAGGACCTGGCAAATACTCTATTTCTAATATGCACTTTGATACAACACGTGCTCATGTAGAACTAGCTGGCGCAAGAGCTATTGACTGCGTCGTAAAAGAAGCAGCTGACCCAAATCTTCGTATACCTTTTAAAGGTAATATGGATGTAGAGAAGCTAGAAGAGCTTATTAATCAATATGGACCAGAAAATGTAGGGATTGTTGTTATGACCATTACTAATAACTCAGCTGGTGGTCAGCCTGTATCTGTTCAAAATATGAGAGATACAGCAGCTGTTTGTAAAAAATACAATATTAAACTTTGTATAGATGCGGCACGTTTTGCTGAAAACGCTTACTTTATTAAGCAAAGAGAAGAAGAATTTAAAGATGCAAGTATTAAAGATATTGTAAGAGAAATATTCAGTTATGCAGATGTCTTTACAATGAGTGCTAAAAAAGATGCGATCGTTAATATGGGCGGTTTAATTGGTATTAAAGAAGATAAAGAGCTTTACCAACTTTGTAAGGGCAGAACCATTTCTTTTGAAGGCTTTATTACTTATGGGGGTCTTGCAGGACGTGATCTTGAAGTGATAGCTTTAGGGCTTTATGAGGGTATGGATGAAAATTACTTAAGGTATCGTATTGGTCAAATGGAATATCTAGCATCTAGATTAGATGATGCAGGTATTGCTTACCAAGCACCAGTAGGTGGTCATGGCGTATTTGTTGATGCAAAAGCTATGTTCCCACATATTCCTTATTATGAATTCCCAGGTCAGGCACTTGCTGTAGAACTTTATAAAGAAGCAGGTATTCGTACTTGTGATATTGGTTCTTATATGTTAGGTAATGACCCAGATACAAAAGAGCAGCTTCATGCGGAGTTTGAGTTTACTAGACTTGCCATCCCAAGACGTGTTTATACACAAGCTCATATTGATGTTATGGCAGATGCACTGATTGCTATTAAGGCAAGAGCAAGTGAAGTTCATGGATATAAGATTACCTGGGAACCTCCTGTACTGCGTCACTTCCAGGCAAGTCTTGCTCCTATAGAATGATAGGAGTGTGACTATATGACAGATCCTAAAAAGAATATAGAAGTAAATACTAACAGAGATACGTTTAATAGTAAGTTAGGTTTTATTCTTGCATGTGTAGGTTCTGCCGTAGGTATGGGGAATATTTGGTTGTTCCCTTATCGCGTAGGCCAATTTGGCGGGGCAGCTTTTCTTATTCCTTATATTATTTGCGTTGTCATTATTGGATTTTCAGGTGTAGTAGGTGAGATGTCTTTTGGAAGGGCTATGGGCACAGGACCTCTTGGTTCTTTTAGAAAGGCAGTAGCTATGAGAGGAAAGAAGTACGGGGATGTAATAGGACTTATCCCAGTTCTGGGTTCCTTAGCCGTAGCTATTGGTTACTCTGTTGTAGTAGGATGGATTTTAAGATTTTTGGTAGGGTCCATTACTAATAGTATGTTAAGTGCTGAAAATAGTGGCGCTTACTTTGGTGAAATAGCAAGTAGTTTTGGAAGCATTCCTTGGCATTTATTAGGCCTTGCACTTACCTTTGGTATTATGATTTTGGGTGTAGCTAAAGGAATTGAAAAGGTTAATAAATTTATGATGCCTGCTTTCTTTATACTTTTTATCATCTTGGCTATTAGAGTTGTGACACTTGATGGCGCATTAGAAGGGTATAAATATTTATTTATGCCTAAGTGGGAGTACTTATGGAATCCTAAAACATGGGTATATGCATTAGGTCAGGCATTTTTCTCCTTATCTCTTGCAGGCTCTGGTACTATTGTATATGGCAGTTACCTTAAAAAGAGTGAAGACGTTATCAATGCAGCAAAAAGCGTAGCTTTCTTTGATACTTGTGCAGGGATGTTAGCAGCCCTTGTAGTTATTCCGGCTGTATTTATCTTTGGACTTGACCCAGCGTCTGGGCCACCTCTTATGTTTATTACCATGCCAGAAGTATTCAAGCAAATGCCTATGGGGCAGTTATTCGCTATTATTTTCTTCCTAGCTGTACTTTTTGCAGGAGTTACTTCTTTAATGAATCTTTTTGAGACCCCAATAGAAGCCCTCCAGGAGAAATTCAAGCTTTCAAGAGGTACATCTGTAGCCATTATTGCAGCTGTTGCAGTATGTGTAGGTGTGATGATTGAAAATGGTGATACGGTAGGTACATGGATGGATATCGTTTCTATTTATGTTATTCCACTTGGAGCACTACTTGCAGGGATTATGTTTTTCTGGGTATGTGGCAGTAAATTTGCAAGAGAGCAAGCACAGACAGGACGAGAAAAGGAGATTGGCAGGTGGTTTGAGCCAATGACTAAATATGTATTCTGTGGGTTAACCATTCTTGTTTATATTTTAGGAATCTTCTACGGAGGTATTGGCTGATACCAATTCTTACAAAGAAAGTTTATAGAGTATCTCACCAAGTTTTTAAGTAGTTTAGAGATGAGAAAAAGGTGTCACAAAACCATAGTGTTTTGTGGCACCCTTTTGAGTTTAGAGATTTTCAGTTTCAGGAAGTAGATCTTCTGAAGATTCTTCTTGTGAAGACGTCTCCTCTTTTGTAAGTTCTGTATCTGAATCATTGTCATCTTTTTTATAGTAGATAAGACTGATAACTTTTCCACTTACAGTTACAGCAATGAGTGACCAGAAAATTTGTTCAAAGCGTAAATATGTAAGAGAAAGTCCGAGAACAGTAAAGTCCGTAATCATATAAACCCAGTTGACTTTAAGTGGTGTGAATTTAGAAACAAGAAGTGCAATCACGTCATCACCGCCTGAAGCGCCACCACCTCTTACAACAAGACCTACACCAACCCCTACAAATAAACCAGCGAATAAACTTGCAAGGAGCATATGTTCCCCTAGACTAGGAACAAGAGGTCCTATGGCTTCCCAAATACTATAAGTAATAGAGAAGGTTATAGTAGAGAGAACAGAGTAAATCATAAAGCTTTTACCAAAAAATCTGCTACCTAAGAAGAATAAAGAAAAATCTAATACGACACTTGTAATAGAAGGAGATATATCAAACAGGTTTTTAAAAAGTAGTAGAAGACCTAAAATACCACCTTCTGTAACACTGTTCTGGTAGTTGAAGTTAAAGGTACCAAAAGAAAGTATGGTAGCTCCCAACAAAACAAGGCTGATTTGCTTAAGGGGCAATTTTTTTAGACAAGTATACATAAACGTCACCTCCTTTAAAAAAAGTATAAACTATGGCATAATACTAGAGTCAATGCACATTGGTAAAAAAATAATAAGAAAAGAAGTGTAACATGAAAGCGTATTATAAAATTGGGGAGATTTCTAAAATCTATGGTATTGGTAAAGATTCGCTTATGTACTATGAAGATTTAGGTATTCTAAATCCAGTAAGAGGAGAAAATGGGTATAGATTTTATAGTATAAGTGATATTTGGAGGCTTAACCTTATTAAAGAATTACGAAGTTTAGATTTCTCTATGAAGAAAATAAAAGATTATTTAGATGATAGGGATTTAGCCTCTACTCAAGCTATTCTAAATGAGGAAGCTACTTTAATAGATCAAAAAATAGCAGAACTTTTAGCGCACAAACAAAATATTAATAGTAGATTAAAAGAAATAGAAGAAGTTGTAAAAGAGACCCAGTTTGATACTATTGAAGTTAAATGGATTAAAGAACGTAAGGCACTTCTTTTAAATGCTAATATTACAAGAGATGAACAGGTAGATTTTCTGATTCAGAAACTCCATAAAGAATATGAAGCTTCTTTTTATATTTTAGGAAATCATAATATAGGTGCTATTTTTGATTTTGAAGAGGTGAAGAAGGGTATTTATAATGTGTTCCAATCGGTACTTTGTCTCCTACCTGATGAAGCGTGTCAATTTAACTTTGTCTTACCTGAAGGGCACTATGTATCGTATCATTATACAGGACAGTATAAAAAAAATAAGATCTATTTAGAGAAGATGTTTGCTTATATTAAAGAGCGAGGCTATCAGATCATAGGGGACCCAATAGAAATTTATAAATTAGATATTCATGAGACAGGCAAAGAAGAAGAATTTGTAACAGAGATACAAATTCCTGTACAATTAGAACAATAAATAGATAGACAGGAAAAAACCAGTAATCTTTAATAAGTTTACTGGTTTTTTGTTACAGCTGCTAATGGGCATGGAACCCATGACCGCTGCACTACCAATGTAAGAGGTAGTGGCTTGTATGTATTGATTTTATTAGGTTTGAAGAGGTTGGATTTTGTATTTACAACACATTTACAACAGTTTAATTTATGAGCTCTTTGAATAATTTATCTTGCATGTCAGCTGCGCCGAACTTGGTCTCCTCTGTAACGTGAGCGTAAATGTTCATTGTAGTTTGTATGTCCGCATGACCTAGTAATACTTGTAAAGTCTTAAAGTTTTCTCCTGCTTCTAAAAGCCTTGTTGCATAGGTATGTCTAAGCGCATGAAACTTTACATGTCTTAGATTAGCTTTTTTTAAAATAGCACGGTGTATTCTTCTGATATTTGAGGCAGAGTATACATTGCCTGCAGAAGTACAAAATACTAAGTCATTTTTGTTAGGATATCTACTAGATAGTTTATGCTTCTTGAGTTCACGTGCTAAGAATTGTGGTATAGGAATCTTTCTTGTGCCACTTTTTGATTTTGGGCTTTTAAATAGGTTGGTAGTTTTATATTCGCCGTTTTCATCATATACTTTAGCACGATTATAACTTTGTTCAACTGATATAATTCTATTATCTAAATCAACGTGTCCCCATCTTAGTGCAAGCAACTCTCCCAATCGCATACCTGTAAAGAGTGCGGTTAGTATAATTACATCGTTTTTGGCGTGTTCTAGGTAGATAGCTTGCTCTTCTTTAGTCAGTACTTCAAAAACGTTTTCTTCTTTATCACTCTTTGGTGCTTTGAAACCAGTAAATGGGTTTGTCTTGATAAGATTATTCAATATTGCAGACTTAAATGAACCATTTAAAAGAACTCTGATACGATGCATATATGCATCAGATAGATCAGTTTTATTTTTGAAATATTGTTGAAGGTGTGTGAGTTTAACATCTTTAAGTTTCATCTTTCCTAGCCAAGAATCTTTTATATGAGTATTGTAGACAATTAAGTAATTCTCAAAGGTTGTATCTGATATGATTTTGTGGAGATTAGTAAACATATGTTTATAAAGCCAATCTTGTACTGTTAAACCTCTATCATCTATAGGTGCTCCATAATCTACAATATCACTTGAAAATTGCCTTAATTTTTCTTCAACCTCTTTCTTAGTCTTTCCATAGAAATATTTTCTCTTCGGTTTACCACTGTCATTAACACCATGTAAAATAGCAGCACACCAAGTGCCATCTTTCTTTCTGCAAATACTAGCCATTATTAACCTCCGTGAAAAGATTAGTTTCTAAATCATATAGTTTTTGAAGAACATGTTTTTTTACTTTTGAGTACCTATACACCCTTTTCTTGATTCCTGTTTTATCTGTGTAGACTATTGATCCACACCAGTATCCATCTTTTCGTTTGTAAATACTAGCCATAAGTTAATCCTCCTTTATTGAATTTGTATCTGTAGTATTTCCAAGAGAACTACTTATATACAATCTTTCTACATCTAGGTTCAAGTTATTGTTTAAGTAAATAAGCTCTTTTTCTGCAAAAATAAACCCTATATTTTCTATTTCTTTCATGATAGCCCCCGTTAAAATACGAACATATGTTCGGTTTGTCATATAAATTACATTAACATAATCTAAAAATATTGTAAACAAGTTAAATTATTTTTAGATTAATTAAATAATAAAATAAAGTTTTTAATTTTAAAACG
>JAHLFD010000131.1:0-6918 GCA_018883975.1 Candidatus Niameybacter stercoravium | reverse complement strand
ATCCAAACTGCTAGAAAGTAATCGATCATCTCTATATATCCTCTCTTAGGAGTAGGCCCATCTATCTGCTGCGTAATAAATTTATTTAAAAGATCTATGCCTTGTTTTTGCAAACTGTATATATAAGTGTTTTGTCTTACATAATCGGTATAATCTCTAATTTCATTCAGTAAATTCATGCCTTAACCTCCACATATAAAAGGAATCCCAAAAAATGTTTTCTTTTAAGTTTATACATTTAGGACAAGATTTATACATGTTTAAAGGCAAAAAAAGGGCCACTAAAAGAGTGGCCAAAAGTCAGGATTGATTTAAGTGTGTTCGAATTATACACAGAGATGTGAACAATTAATCCACAACTCTATCCACACCTATTATAGCATTGCTCTTCTAAATATGTCAATATTTTCTTTCAATTTACTACATTTAGTATCTATAATTATCATTTTTTACCCTATCCACAGATTTTGCTCTACTTATGCACATTTTGTTGATAATTTTAATTTAGTTTATACACACCTTCCCCATCTTATTCCACACCCTACTGCTCCCCCTCTATGTAAACCTTTTCCCTCTACTTAAACTCCCCAAAAGTTCACTAGGATAAGCAGTGTCACTCTGAAGATTTTCTTTAAAAGATTGTTTAGAACGTCTTAATGAAGATAGACACATAGTTCTTAGGCTTCTAGAAACAAAAAGCGTAAGAGTGCCATCACTTATCCCGCTCGCAAAAAGAGGCTGCCTCAAGGCAGCCTCTCTCTATTTATTTTTCTCCACACATTGCAAGAAGTAAATCCCATCTTCTATCAACTTCTTGTTGGAGCTCTTCTACTTTTTCTGCATCCTTTGCGATATGACGGAAGCGACCTTGTGCTTCAAGCCAATCTGAAATAGGACGTTTATTTTTTGGTTTATAAGTTAATTTATATACACCATTTTCAACTTCATAAAGTGGCCAGAAGCATGTATCTACTGCTAATTGTGCCATTTCAATAAGTTTTGGTGTATCATAGCGCCATCCACGTGGACATGGTGCAAGTACGTTAAGGAATGCTGGTCCTTCTGTATAGATTGCTTTCTCAGCTTTTTCATAGATATCTTTAAAGTTACCAATTGGAGCTGTTTGAGCAATATATGGAAGGTTGTGTGCAGCCATAACAGCTGTAAGATCTTTTCTATATTGTTGTTTACCAGGTACAACTTTACCTGCTGGAGATGTAGTTGTATCTGCATATTTTGGTGTTGCAGATGAACGTTGAATACCTGTGTTCATATAAGCACCATTATCATAACATACATAAACCATGTCATGACCTCTTTCCATAGCACCAGAAAGAGATTGGATACCAATATCATAAGTACCACCATCACCACCAAAAGCGATAAATTTATATGTATCATCTAATTGACCTGTTTTTTTCATGTTCACATAAGCAGCTTCTGCTCCCGCACAAGTTACTGCTGAGTTTTCAAATGCTGAGTGAATGAATGAATCTTTCCATGCTGTATAAGGATAAATAAATGTAGAAACCTCTAAACATCCTGTAGCAGATGTAATAACTGCTTTATCCTCTGGTTTAAGTGCGCGGAGTACACTGCGTGCTACGACTGGTGCACCGCAACCAGCACACATACGATGTCCCCCAGTAAGTCTTTCTGGTTTAAGACTTGTCTCTTTTAAATTGTATGCCATCAGTTTCCCCTCCTTAACAATTTGCATCTACTACGCCTAAGTAACGATATGGGTCGTCTACTTTGCCGCCAGCTACAATTTCTGTAAGATCACTAAATACTTTTTCGATATCATCTACACGTACGTCACGTCCACCTAAACCGTAAACATAGTTTACAGCAAGTGGTTTTGTTTCATCGAAGTAAAGTGCACTACATACTTCATTGAAAAGTGGTGCACCTTTGCCGCTAAAACCGTCACATTTATCCATAATAGCAACAGCCTTGCAGTTTGCAAGTGCCTTAGCCATTTCTTCTGCTGGGAATGGACGGAATACCCTTACTTTGATAAGACCCACTTTTTCGCCTTTAGCGCGAAGTTCATCTACTACAGCTTTAGCTGTACCTGCTGTAGAACCGATTACAACTACTGCCCTTTCAGCATCATCCATTTTGTATTCTTCAAATAAGCCATAAGAACGTCCTGTAAGTTTCTCAAATTCTTTAGAAACTTCAAGAATAACGTCTTTAGCTTTTCTCATACCTTCTACTTGATTACGTTTATGTTCGAAGTAGTAGTTTGGAAGATCAAGTGGTCCTACTGCAATAGGTTGATTTGGATTAAGCAAATAGTGCTCTGGCTTATAAGCACCTACGAACTTCTTTACTACATCATCTTCAAGTAATTCGATATTTTCAATAGCATGTGAAGTAATGAAACCATCATAGCAGTTCATAACTGGAAGAAGTACATCTTTATGTTCACCAATTTTAACTGCCATAATTTCATTATCATAAGCTTCTTGGTTATTTTCTCCGTAAATTTGAATCCATCCAGAATCTCTAGCACCCATAGAGTCTGCATGATCATTATGTATGTTGATAGGACCTGAAAGAGCACGGTTTACAGTAGCCATTATAATAGGAAGTCTACATGACGCTGCAATATAGAGCATCTCCCACATAAGTGCTAAACCATTTGCAGATGTAGCAGTCATAGCACGTACTCCTGCTGCACTTGCCCCGATACAAGCTGACATTGCTGAGTGCTCTGACTCAACAGGTACAAACTCTGTATCCACTTGTCCATTGTTTACAAAACTTGAGAAGTATTGAGGTACTTCTGTTGAAGGTGTAATTGGAAATGCAGCTACAACTCCTGGATTAATTTGACGCATTGCAACGGCAACGGCTTCGTTACCAGATAATTTATCACGAATTGACATAACTTGTTCTCCCCCTTACGCTTTAACCATGCTGATTGCGTGGAATGGACATACATTTGCACATACACCGCAACCTTTACAGTGGTCATAATCAATACCTATCATTTTTTTATCTTCTGTTAAAATAGAGCTATCAGGACAAACTGGGAAACACATTAAGCATTGTCTGCATTTTTCTGTATCCCACTCTGGTTTATCTGCCCTCCATCCACCTGTCTCATAGTAATGAGCATTTCCTGATGATGTAACAACACCACCTTTAGTAGTTTCTTGCCAAGGTGTAAATGGTTCAACGATACATTTATCTTTATCTGTCATTACCCTCTAACCTCCTCTAATGCTCTTTTTACTGCAGCCATATTAGGTTCAATAACCTGTGGCTTACTTGCAAATTTATGTTTAAATGATTTTTCCATAGATGTAATGAAAGTATTCTCGTCCATAATCTTAGCAATCTTAATAATAGCGCCAAGCATTGGCGTGTTAGGGAAGTATTTGCCTAATGTCTCCATAGAGATTTTACGTGCATCAATAGTGCATACGCGGCCTTCATAACCTTTAAGTTTTGGTCTTAACTCTTCTGGTGTTTTTTCTGTATTAATTAGAATAGCACCTTCTTTTTTAAGTCCTGCTGTTACATCAACTACATCAATTAAAGTTTCATCCACTACAATAACATAGTCTGGATCATAGATATTTGAATGAACGGTCACTCTCTCATCACTAATACGGTTATATGCTGTAATAGGCGCACCCATACGCTCTGGGCCGTATTCAGGGAACCCTTGAATATACTTTCCTGTATCAAATGCAGCTTCAGCTAATAATAAAGAAGCAGTTTTAGCTCCTTGACCACCGCGACCATGCCAACGAATTTCAACCACGTTGTTCATGCCTTATTCCCTCCTCGCATTACTCTTTAAATTTTTATTAAATTATAAAATTTACAGATTAATTTTAACATTTACAGCTATTAATATCAAATATAATGTGTATTGTATACAATATAATTTAATTTTAAGATAATTTCACAGTGCTTTTATCCTGTTTCTTAGGCTATTTTGTCATTTTCTCTATTTTTCTTCTATGATTCTTCTATTTAGCTTATTTTAGACTAGTTAATTTTTTATCCAGTTATTTTATTGCAACTCTAATGAAATGGGATATACTATATGTACTACAATTTTAAATATGTTTTAACTTAAAGGAGTACAACTATGGCGAAACTCAAAAAATCCCCTATAGATTTATCTACTTTAGAACTTTTACTAAGCTACAAATATATTGATAATAGCTATAAAATCTTTTGGTTTAAAGGAATTGTTAATAAAGCTATAAAAGGTGAAAAGAAAATCACCTTGCATGATCTTACTGTTGAAATGGTACTCGGTGCATGGGACCTTGTGGCACGCAAGCAAATTACCTTCGGTAGATTAGATAAATTACACCGTACAATTGAAGAAATAGAATCTCTTTACCATGTGTCTGAAGACATCTCAGAATCTGATTTAAGAAAACTTGTAGAAACTATTAAAGATAAAGATATCTTAGATCTATATGAAGAACTTTACGAAGATACACCTTACCTCTTCCTTGAACCTATGTATGAACAGAAATTAAAAGGTAAGTCTCATAGTAAAAGAAAACCTATTATTGCAGAGCTTGCTGCGGCTGACCCTATTGCACTCTATACAATCGAAGACAATACTATCATTCTTAATAATGATTGGGTAACTTATATCAAACGTAATCAAAAACAAATTGATGGCATTATACGTGATTGCCTTGCATTCTTCTTAGATAGACATGCTATGTCTAAACGTTAAAAAAATCCCCTTGAAGTACCTTAACTTCAAGGGGATTTTCATTTTATACAAATTGAAAACAAATATAAAATCAGAATACCCGGTATACCTAATAATGCTGTAAAAAGAACTGTAAATATACTTATTCCCACCTGCCACGTAATAGGCAAGAATAAGTCGCATATATAAATACATACCGCTCCTATCATAGCATTTTTAAGCCAGCGCAAGAAATACTGGTCAAAAATAACAGCTATGAGCAGAATAAGACATACTATAAGACATTTTAATATGACAGGATGTACAACTAGCATTTAGATCTCCCCTCTATAGAATTAAGTTTTTTAAGAACTTCTTATTCTATAAATATGGACATCTTTTATATAACATGACTATTAGTTTCATCATAATAGATTTTCTTAAGTTGTCTCATCAAATAGCTATGTTTAAGCTGGCTAGCCTTATAATAATACGTATAGTATTCTAACAGCTCTGGCTCTACTGTATTAGAAAAATTATGAAGCGTAGCTGCCATCTCTTCATGTAGTGCATTAATTTCATCTGCTAATATACGCTTTTCTTCTTCTCTTTGCTCATTATATATTCTTTGATCTCTTTTATTCATGGCATGTCCCTCCTTTTTTGAGGATTATGCCCTATCCCTAAAAAAACTATACATGTAATTGATTTAAACGAGCATAAGAACTTCTATTTTTGTATATATTATTAGCAAACTGCTAAAGGGCGGCTTAGTTGCAAAATAAATTAATTTATTTTATAATGTGTCTAATTAATTTTGCTAATTTTTTATAAATAATTCATCTTAGTCTTATACACTTAAATTATTAGTAGAATTGCACATTATTTTTTATTCATTTAGGAGAGTGATTTTAAATTGGATTCGGTACTGTTGGTACAACTTGTAGTTCTTGTCATTTTACTGATGGGCTCAGCGTTCTTCTCAGCATCTGAGACTGCCCTTATGTCTATTAGTAAAATCGATGCTCGTCACATGGTCGATCAAAATATTAAGAATGCTAAAATTGTAAGCAAACTTGTAGAAGACCCTAATAAACTACTAGGGGCAATCCTAGTGGGAAATAACATTGTAAATATCGGTGCTTCTTCACTTGCAACTGTTGTTGCAACGGATATTTTCCAAAGTGGTGGTGCTGGTATTGCAACAGGTGTTATGACTATTTTAGTTCTTATCTTTGGTGAGATTACACCAAAATCTTTATCTACACAGAAATCACAAGAAGTTGCGTGTTTCGTAGCACGACCTATTTCTCTTGTTGTATTAATCTTTAATCCTGTAGTTAAAGTGCTTATGTTCATCTCTAATCTAATTATTAGATTATTTGGTGGCCAAATCGATACAAGTAAACCATTCATCACTACAGACGAACTTAAAACGATCGTAACTGTCAGTCATGAAGAAGGTGTCCTCGAAGAGGAAGAAAAAGAAATGATTTACAACGTATTCGGTTTTGGTGATTCTTATACAAAGGACGTTATGATTCCCAGAACAGATATGATAGCAGTTGATGTAAATGCTACATATGATGAGATTATCGAACTCTATAAGCAAGAACAATTTTCACGTATGCCTGTTTATCAAGAGTCACATGATAATATCATAGGTGTTATCTATATGAAAGACCTTCTTTTAAAACAGTTTGATCCTAAAGATTTTATTATCTCAGACTTTTTAAGAGATGTGTACTTTGTCCATGAATTTAAGCGTATTGATGAACTCTTTAAAGAAATGCGTTCTAAAAAGATTGGTATGGCTATTGTTGTGGATGAATATGGTGGTACATCTGGTATTGTTACCTTAGAAGACCTTATTGAGGAAATCGTGGGAGACATTGATGATGAGTACGACATGACTGAAGATAGTTTTGTAAAAATAGCTGATAAAGAATACCTAGTAGATGGGTCATTTAGAATCAGTGATTTTAATGATGAATTAAACCTTGATATTTCATCTAATGAGTTTGATTCCATTGGTGGCTTTATTATCGGCCTTTTAGACCGTTTCCCTGATGAAGGTGAAGTGGTAGTCTATGATGATATTACCTTTAAAGTAGAAGAAACGATGAATAATCGTATTAATAAACTAAGAATACTTTTATCCGATGATATCAAGGAAGATTCAGAGGATGTTGTAAAAGAAGATTAGAGTAAAATAAAATTATCCCCCTAAGATAATC
>JAHLFD010000130.1:0-3150 GCA_018883975.1 Candidatus Niameybacter stercoravium | reverse complement strand
GTTTATGTAGTGGAGGGCAATAACGACTCTATAGAAATGGGGTTACCCAAAAGCTTAGAAGTAGAATTAGAAGGTTATAAGTTTTTTATGATTCATGACCTTAAAAGTATTAAGGAAGTACCTAAAGGTTATGATTTTATTATAAGTGGTCATTCTCATCAGTTTGATATACATTATAAAAGCAAAACAACCTATATTAATCCTGGGGCATGTGGTAAAAGGCGATTTGGATTACCTTTAACAATGGCCTTAATGAACTTAGAAAAAGGTATGCATCTAGAAATTATTACACTAGATAAATAAAAATAAGAGGATAGTCTTTTATAAAAGACTATCCTTTTATTTTTATTCAAATTGAAGACCTAAATTATCAAATTCTATAAGGTCTACATTACTTGTATGGCCTAAAGCTAAGAATCCGAGATAGAGTTAGTGGGAATGCTTAAAAGAAAAGAGCAATAAAGATTATGTAAAGATTAACGAGGTCTTGTAAAGAGCTGAGTCCAGTAGTTACCATTTGTATAATGGCCTACGCCTATATGTGTAAAGTCTGAGTTTAAAATATTTTTTCTATGCCCCTCACTATTCATCCATCCTTTTACAACAGCTTCAGGTGTTGGGTAGCCTTGGGCTATATTTTCTGCTGCACTTTTATAAGTAATGCCAAAGCGTTTAAGCATATCGAAAGGTGAACCATATGTAGGACTTGTATGTGAGAAGTAGTTATTGATAGCCATATCTTTTGATTTTTCGCGTGCTACACTACTAAGTTTAATATCTAGAGTAAGTGGACTAAGGCCATACTTAGCACGTTCCTGATTAACAAGTGTTACAACCTGGCGTTCAAAGCTAGAGATTGAAGTATCTATAGATGGTGTATCTGGAATCTCTGGCTCTTCAGGAATTTCCGGAACAGAAGGTACCTCCGGGATAGAAGGCACATCTGGAATAGAAGGTACCTCCGGGATAGATGGTACTTCTGGGATAGATGGTACTTCTGGGATAGATGGCACTTCCGGGATAGAAGGTTCATCTGGGATAGAAGGTTCATCCGGTGTAGAAGGTTCATCTGGAACAGATGGTATATCCGGAACAGAAGGTTCATCCGGGATAGATGGTACCTCTGGAACAGAAGGAACTTCAGGTTTAACAAT
Source organism: Candidatus Niameybacter stercoravium (assembly GCA_018883975.1). Classification (GTDB taxonomy): domain Bacteria; phylum Bacillota; class Clostridia; order Lachnospirales; family Cellulosilyticaceae; genus Zhenhengia; species Zhenhengia stercoravium. The sequence goes on along the minus strand of JAHLFD010000130.1, from coordinate 1,996 downwards.
TATAGTATTAGACTTATCTTCTAAATCTGTAATGGGGGTTGTAATATAGACAGTTTTATCACGCCAATCTACTTGGTACCCAAATAGTTCTGAGAAAAGACGGAGGGGAATATAAGTATAACCGTCTTTAATTTCGGCAGTAACTTTTTGTTCTTGTACAATGCCATTAATAGCTAAAGTGCAATTTTTTATATTAAATTCAATAGATTGTAGTCGGCCAGATTCTTTATGTATGCCATGAGCAAGAACGAGAGGGCTATTCCAATTGACTTCTATATCAAGTAGATTACCTAATTCTCTTAAGGGCAACATAACAGATCCCATATCTGTTAGATAAGGAGATGTTTTTTCAAAATTAATAGTGTTACCATCTATATGTACAGGAATAAGTGTAGTAGCAAAAAGAGTTTGAGTAGACAGCATAGTAGCAAGTCCAAAAGGCAAAATAAATTTTTTAAAGTTCATGTCAATCCTCCTTGGAGATATTAAAAAATATTACAAAAGTATTTATATAAACAATAATTATGTAATAAGTGTAACATAAAATTGGAAACAATATTCCTGGTAAAATATAGAAGTTTAGAAAGGACATAAAAAATAGTGCTAATCCACCTAAGTATTTCAGGGGTCAGCACTATTTTTGAAAAAGTATATTATTTTATAAAACGTTCACGAATGACTTTGTAAATTTGAATAATAACAGTAGGCATGAAAGCTAGGCCATAGATTGTTAAAGTTGTAGAAAGTGTAAGTGGTGCAATTTCAAATAAATGAGTAAGTCCTGGTATAAAAAGAACTGCATTTAGGAATAAGAATCCAGCTAAAAAAGCCCAAATACTATATTTGTTTGAAGCAAATCCAAGTTTAAAGATGGATTGTTTACCTCTACAGTTAAAACCATGGAATAAACGTGCTAGACAGAGGGTAGCAAAAGCCATGGTGCTTGCTAGGTGAGGGCTAGTAGCCAGTCCTATATGGTAAGCAGTAAGTGTAAAGAGACCTATAATACTTCCTTCTACTAGAATACGAACTAAGAAGTCTTTAGATAAAATAGAAGCTCTTGGATCACGTGGTTTCTGGTGAAGGAGGTCATCTGTAGCTTCTTCCATACCAATAGCGATAGCAGGTAAACTGTCTGTTACCAGGTTAATAAAGAGTAGGTGAACAGGAGCAAATGGCATAGGAAGTGCACAAATAGAAGTATAAAGTACAGCTAAAATACCAGAAGTATTACCTGAGAGTAGGAACTTAATAGAGTTTTTAATATTAGTATAGACATTACGTCCATTTGTAATGGCTTTAACAATAGTTGCAAAGTTATCATCTGTTAAAATCATAGCAGCTGCATCTTTAGAAACTTCCGTTCCTGTAATACCCATAGCAATACCAATATCAGCTTTTTTAAGAGCCGGAGCATCATTAACACCGTCACCAGTCATAGCTACAATTTTACCTTTACGTTGCCATGCATCTACAATACGAATTTTATTTTCAGGAGAAACACGTGCATAGACAGCGATATGTTCAAGTTTCTCATCTAGTTCAGCATCTGTCATTTGATCAAGAGCTGTACCTTCTATAGCAATATCATCATCTCCTAAAATACCGATTTCTCGTGCAATGGCAGAAGCTGTTACTTTATGATCACCGGTAATCATAATAGGTTTAATGCCAGCAAGGCGGGCATCTGCAACAGCAGCTTTTGATTCCTCGCGAGGAGGATCAATCATGGAAATTAGGCCTAGGAAAGTATAATCTTTTTCATCTTCTAAAGTAAGGGGTGTTTCACTAGGAAGAACCTTATAAGCGAAAGCCAATACGCGAAGCCCGTTTTCAGATAAAGATTGATTAGCATCATTAATTTGTTTGCGGTCCTCTAAAGTAAGCTTTCGACTACCTTCAGCCGTCTCAACAGCATTTGTGCGATCAAGTAAAACGTCTAAAGCACCTTTTGTAAACATAATATATTTACCGTCAATATAGTGGAGTGTAGACA
>JAHLFD010000002.1:0-5818 GCA_018883975.1 Candidatus Niameybacter stercoravium | reverse complement strand
CATGTTATATATTGGAACGAAAAAGGCTTTTCTACCATTGTTAGGTATTGTAGGTGGGGTAGGAGCATCCTTCATTGCTTATATGTTATTTGGGCATGTACGTATAAGGGTGCAAGCATGGTTAGATCCATGGGCTGATATTTCTAATACAGGCTATCAAGTTGTGCAAGGTCTATTCGCCATGGGAACATGGGGCTGGTTTGGGAGTGGACTTACAAGAGGAATACCAACAACTATACCTATTGTAACAACGGATTATATTTTTGCTGCTGTTTGTGAGGAGTTTGGAAATTTATTTGGACTCATTATTCTGCTATGTTTCCTTGGGCTTATTTTACAAGGACTTAAAGCAGCACTTATTCAGATAGATGACTTTTCAAAGTTTCTATGCGTAGGATTTGTAGTTATTTTAGGGCTTCAAACCTTAATTATTATAGGTGGTGTTATGAAACTACTTCCTCTTACAGGGATTACACTGCCATTTGTAAGTTATGGAGGAACTTCTTTGTTTGTCAGCCTAGGCATGATGGGCATATTGACTTATCTCATAAGAAAGACATTAAAATTTGCACGCAAAGAAGGTGAAACCTATGAAGAATAATCGCTATATTTATAGAGTAGCAAGTGTTTTTATTATCATCTTTATCTGTGTAGGTGCTTATTTAGGCTATTTCACAGCAGTAGAGAGCAAAAAAATCGTTATGAATCCTTATAACAAACGTTTAGATCATTTAGAGACTGAGGTAGTAAGAGGTAATATTTATGATGCGCAGGGCGTACTTCTTGCGACAAGTGAAGAAGGAAGTAGAAATTATCCTTATGGCAGCACCTATGCGCATGCTATAGGATATGTAGGGCATGGTAAAGTAGGGGTAGAGGCTATGGCAAATGTAGAACTTCTCTACCCAGACTACTATGCAAAGGCTTTACTAAATTATGCTTTTGCAGGAGAAAAGTTTAAAGGGCATGATGTCTATTTAACTCTTGATCATACGCTACAAGAAGCGGCTCAAAAAGGATTAGATGGCAGAAAGGGTGCTGCTATTGTATTAGAGCCTAGAACTGGTAAAATTAGAGCTATGTATGCCACACCTGGATTTAATCCCAATAAAATTAGTGTAAACTGGGATAGCCTCACACAAGATACTGAAGAAAGTCCACTACTCAATAGAGCTACACAGGGGCTTTATCCACCAGGTTCTACTTTTAAAATCCTTACGACTATTGCTTATCTAGAAGAAAAGGGAGATGCAGCCTTTGATTTTGAATACGACTGTAAGGGGAGCATTACAAAAGATAACCACCAAATTAAATGTAATAATGGTAAAGCACATGGTGTGGTTAATTTAGAATCAGCATTTGCTAAATCGTGTAATACGTACTTTATTGAATTAACGGAACAGGTTCCTATAGCTAAACTTAAACAGGTAGCGGACAAGCTTTTATTTAATCAAGAGTTACCTGTAAAAGTAGAGTATAAAAAAAGTCAGTTTAGTCTAAATGCAAATAGCAGTTCCTTTGATAAATTGATTACTTATATTGGACAAGGAGAAACACTTGTTTCGCCTTTACATCTAGCTATGATAGGTTCTATTCTTTATAATGATGGCGTACTTATGGTGCCTTATATGATAGATTACTCCCTAGATACAAAGGATGAAATAGCTTTAAAGAACTTGCCTGAATACCAAGGAACTTATTTAGATGAAAAGATATGTAGTACATTAAAGTCGCTTATGACAAAAGTGGTAACAGAAGGAACTGGTAATAGGCTTTATCGTAAAGATATGCTCATAGGTGGTAAAACAGGTACAGCTCAAAATGAAACAAGCAAAGATCATTCTCTTTTTGTAGGGTTTGTAGAACCTAAAGATACAAAAAAAGAAAGTCTTGTATTAGCTGTTGTTGTAGAACAAGGTGGACAAGGTGCGAAAGCTTTAGATGTAAGTCAAACGATTATAGAAGCTTATGCGCAGAGGTAACCTCCTTTATCTAGTTGAAAAAAAGTTTCAAACAAGCTATACTTAAATACAACTAGAGTTTAAAAGAAAGACAGGTGGCTTTATGATACAGACTGTCAGTTGCGGTGGTGTAGTAATCCATAAAGGAAAAATACTCACCTTATATAAAGACTTTAAGAGTAAGAGAGAGTATAAATATGTAGGGTGGGTATTACCTAAAGGAACTGTTGAATTAGGTGAAACACATGAAATGACAGCAAGAAGAGAAGTTAAGGAAGAAGCCGGTGTAGATGCCAAAATTATAGGATATATTGGTTCCAGTCAGTATCATTTCCAAGGGAAAGAAGATATGGTGAGCAAAACGGTACATTGGTATTTGATGAGTGCAGATAATTTTTATAGTAAACCACAAAGAGAAGAACACTTTGTAGACAGTGGCTACTATAAATTTCATGAGGCTTATCATCTTATTAAATTTTCTGATGAGAAGTATATTCTTAAAAAGGGCTATCAGATGTATTTAGACCTAAGAAAGCAGAATAAATGGGGAATTGAACACAATAAAAAAACCTGAAGAATATTCTTCAGGTTTTTAACTTATGCGGATAAAGGGAATCGAACCCTTACGATGTTACCATCGGCAGATTTTGAGTCTGCTGCGTCTGCCAGTTCCGCCACATCCGCAAGTGCTCTATAATAATAACATATATTGCTAAGGGAAGCAAGCCTTATTGTATAATTTTTCTAGATGAAACTATAATATTAATGTTAATTAAATAAAAGTATGATATGATAAAAAAGATTGATTTGTACGGAAAGGAGAGGAAATATTGGAGGAAAGATTAGAAAAGCGTCTGATTCAAAAAGCTCAAAAAGGCGATGTAGATGCATTTGAACAATTGATTTTAGGCTATGAAAAGCTTATTTATAATATTTGCTTGCGTATGCTTCATGATGAACAAGAAGCTTATGATGGTGCACAGGAAATTTGTCTGAAAATATGGAGACAAATAAATGCTTTTGAAGGAAATGCCAAGTTTAGTACATGGATATATCGTATTGCCACTAACCAATGTCTTGATCTTTTAAGAAAAAGAAAAAATAAAGAGGAAATTTCTCTGTTTAGGCAGTCAAAAGAAGCGGATTCAGAGTGGGTATTAGAGGAAAAAGAACTAGCTGATCCTATGAATGAACATGTACAGCAGTTAGCACTGAAGGATATTATGCTTCAAGCACTTAATGAGGTAAAAGAAGGGCATAAGCAAATTCTTCTTTTAAGGGATTTAGAAGGTTATAGTTATGAGGAAATTGCAGATATTTTAGTCATCAGTAAGGGTACGGTTAAATCGAGGCTTTCAAGAGCACGTCTAGCTATGAAACAAATTTTAACACAAGATAAGGAACCTTATAAGTCATTTTTTCGTCATAATATAAAGAAGGAGGGCAATTTATGAAATGTGAAGATTACCAAGAACGCATATCCCTTTATGTAGATGATGTATTAATATTAGATGAAAAGAAACAATTAGAAAAACATCTTGAACATTGCCTTTCATGTAGAGAAACTTTAGAGACTCTACTTATGATGAAATCCGTTATGCATGAAATAAAAGAGGTAGAAGTGCCTAAAACTTTTCATGATGATTTGCATAAACGTTTATGTCAAGAGGTTAAGCCTAAGAAGAAGGTCTATAAGTGGATGTCTTATGCCTCAGGCCTAGTAGCAGCATTATTAATTGGCTTTGTGCTTGTAGATGGTGGTATTAGCCAAGAGCAACCGATACAAGATGCTCCAATGCCGATGGCAGCTAGTCTAGATAATAATGGAGTAGCACCAATGGCTATAGAAAACGAATCTGAAGTAGCTCGTGTAGGTAAACGGCCAAGAGGTGCTATGCTTCCAGAAGAAGTTTGGCAAATAAATTGTACAGACTTAAAAGCTGCAGAAGCATTTTTAGAAGATTATACTACTCAGCATGAAGTGAGTATGGTGGAATGGCAAATAGATAGTGAGTATCATTGGGTATTAGAGCCTATTGAAAATAAGGAAGTATTAAAAAGTATTTTAGAAGACGAAATGTGGGTGGATGGGAGTATTCAGATTACTGTAATGGATACATCTAAAGTACATCTTATTTTGAATGTGCAAGAATAAAGGCAGATGACTTGACAGCTACAACTCTTTTTGTTACATTATAGTCATAAATGCATAATTTTAGATTTTACGATGAAAAAGAAGAGTAGTAAAATAAAGAGCGTTTAAGCGAGATCAGGAGGGTGAAAGCTGATTACGACTTGTTTTATGAAGGCACTTTGGAGTGAAATATTGAAAGTGGGATACATGTTATCCAATTAGGGTGGAACCGCGGAAGTTACCTTTCGTCCCTTGCTATAGGCAAGGGATGAAAGGTTTTTTTATTTCATCAATTTTTTAGGAGGTAACAAAATGAAAGAAAAATCTATGCAACAAGTTGTTGCTGTAGCAAAATCAAGAGGATTTGTATATCCAGGTTCAGAAATTTATGGTGGCCTTGCGAATACATGGGATTACGGCCCATTAGGTGTAGAACTTAAAAATAACGTTAAAAAAGCATGGTGGAAAAAATTCATTCAAGAAAGTGCTTATAACGTAGGTGTAGACTGTGCAATCTTAATGAATCCACAAGTATGGGTAGCTTCAGGACACGTAGGAGGCTTTAGTGATCCTCTTATGGACTGTAAAGAATGTAAAGAAAGATTCCGTTCTGACAAAATTATTGAAGACTTCCTTCATGAGAAAGGCGAGGACCAAGTTGTAGATGGTTGGAGTAATGAACAAATGCAAAGCTTTATTACAGACAATCAAATTCCATGTCCAACATGTGGTGCACATAACTTCACTGATATTAGACAATTCAATCTTATGTTTAAAACTTTCCAAGGTGTAACAGAAGACTCTAAAAACGTTGTTTACTTAAGACCAGAAACAGCACAAGGTATCTTTGTAAACTTCAAAAATGTACAAAGAACAAGTAGAAAGAAAGTACCATTTGGTATTGGACAAATTGGTAAATCATTTAGAAATGAAATTACACCAGGTAACTTCATTTTTAGAACTCGTGAATTCGAACAAATGGAACTTGAATTTTTCTGTAAACCAGGTACAGAACTTGAATGGTTTGATTATTGGAGAAGCTACTGCAAAAACTGGCTTCTTAACTTAGGCGTAACACCAGATAATATGCGTATGCGTGACCATGCCCAAGAAGAGCTTTCACATTACAGTAATGCAACTTCTGATATTGAGTATTTATTCCCATTTGGATGGGGTGAACTTTGGGGTATTGCATCTCGTACAGACTATGACCTTAAAAAACATAGCGAACACTCTGGCGAAGATATGTTATACTTTGACCCAACAACAAATGAAAAATATGTACCATACTGTATTGAACCATCACTTGGAGCAGACCGCGTAACGCTTGCATTCCTTTGTGAAGCTTATGATGAAGAAGAACTTGAAGATGGCGATACACGTACAGTATTCAGATTCCATCCAGCTTTAGCACCAGTAAAAGCTGCGGTATTCCCATTATCTAAAAAATTATCTGCAGAAGCAACAGAAGTTTACCAAATGCTTCTTAAACACTTCAATGCAGAATATGACGAAAGTGGTTCAATTGGTAAACGTTACAGAAGACAAGATGAAATTGGAACACCATTCTGTATTACATTTGACTTTGACTCATTAGAAGACCAAATGGTAACGGTAAGAGACCGTGATACAATGACACAAGAACGTGTCGCTATTAAAGATTTAGTAGCTTATATTGAAGGTAAAATGGAATTTTAATTCCTAAAATAAAGAACCTATATAC
>JAHLFD010000129.1:0-3455 GCA_018883975.1 Candidatus Niameybacter stercoravium | reverse complement strand
CAAGACGATGAAATTACAGCATTTGTAGACGAATCCCATCAATGTGGCATAATTAACAAAGAGTATTTTAACTACTTACAAGAAAAAGCACCAGGTGAAGAATATGAAGCACTTATTCCAACAGCGGATATGGATATGCTAAAAGCACTGTTTGGCTATTATATTTGCCAAAAGCCTTATGCTATGAAGCTTTGGGAAGAACCAATCAAAAAAGAAATCTTTTTGAAACTCTTATATAGACTTAAAACATTAAGTGAAGCATAAAAAGAAAAACACGTCTTGAAAGGCTAGATGGCCCCAAAAGGCGTGTTTTTAGTTTAGAGCTTATATTAAGAAATGCTATTAAGAAACTTTATTTAAAGTTGTATAAAGATGTAAGAGAGAGTTGTTTCTTAAATAAAAGCATTGGATTTATAATAAAGCTAGTGTATTAAGCTGATAAGTGCATCATAAAGCATATCAGAAGTAATTGAAAAGGGTATATTTTTGATGCCTGGTTCCTCTAAGATAAGGGGAATGAGTATGTGAAGTTGCTCTTCTTGAACGCCAAGAGCTGTTAAGGTAGTTGGGAGGCCTACAGTACAGCAAAAACCTATAATAGATTGAACTTCTGATTTTGGTCTTTGCTCAAGTATGATTTGAAGTAGTGTACCAAAGGCAACCTTTTCACCGTGTAGAGAAACAGTAGAAGTAGGTAGTTTAGAAAGTGCATTAGCCGTAGCATGAGCAAGGGCAAGACCGCAGTTTTCAAAGCCTACACCACTTAAATAAGTATTAGCTTCTATAATATTGTTTACAGCAGGTGAATCAACTTTTTTCTCGATGGCACACTTTGCAGCATAACCATCTTCAAGCAATGTATCTAACGCAAGTTTACTAAGAGCAAGAGCGGCTTTAGTGATTGTTCCACCTACTTGAGAGCGTGCACCTGACTGGTAGCAGGCATAGGATTCATAATAAGTAGAAAGTGCATCTCCCATACCGGCTACAAAAAGTCTGATAGGTGCTTGTATAATGAGTGAGGTATCTACGATAACCATATTGGGATTAGTGCCAAGCTGAAGGTAGTAATCGAAACATCCATCAGCTGTATAAATGGCAGAAATCTGACTGCAAGGTGCATCAGAAGAAACAGAAGTTGGCAAAATGATGACAGGTAAATGAAGAAAATGTGCTACAGCTTTGGCAGTGTCTAATGTTTTCCCACCACCTATACCTATAACAACATCATAGGCATTTAAAGTATGTGCATGTACATGTAATTGAATTTCTTCCATACAACATTCTTTTCCGAATACAGTTAAGGTGTAGGGCGTATGTGAAACTTCAAAGCTCTTTATAATCATGTCATGATAAGTTTGGTTAATAAATGAATCTACAATAATATAGGCAGATTGATTACCTATTTTTTTATAATAAGAAGCAAGTTTTTCTATAAGATGTTGACCTTGGCTATATTGACTAGGTGCACAGATTATTCTTTCCATTACAAAGCCCCCTTAATTTTTTATTACTGTAGCATTTTCGAAATTCTAGGTCAATATTTAATTAATATATTTTTTAAAGTTTTAAATTAAGGAAATTTTTTTACGTGAAAGTAAAATGTAGCTATAAAAATGTCAAGTAAAACAGTATTTCTAAATAGAATGATAATTTTAAAATATAATATGCAAATTTAATACATAATTTATGATATAGTATAATCATATAAAATATTTAGGCTTATAGAGAAAACAAAGGGGGCTTATAAATGATTTATAAGTCATATGGAAAAACAGAAAAGAAGTACCTGTACGTGGGCAGCTATTGTTAAAGAACAAGCCTATAAATAAAAGAAGAATTTAGGAGTAGAACAATGGATAAGAGACCTAATATTATTTTTTATTTTTCTGACCAACAAAGATGGGACACTCTAGGATGTTATGGACAAAAATTAGATGTAACACCAAACTTAGATAAGTTAGCTGAAATGGGGACAAGGTTCAATGGAGCCTTCACTTGCCAACCTGTATGTGGACCAGCAAGATCATGCTTGCAGCTTGGACAGTATGCTACAGCTACAGGATGTTTTACAAATGCTATTGCACCAGATTTTACGCAGAAGATGCTAGCAGATTATTTTAATGAAGCAGGGTATGAAACGGCTTATGTGGGTAAATGGCATTTAGCAAGTGATAATGGTACCAATATGCATTATGAAAAAGCAGCTATTCCAAAGGAAAGAAGGGGGGGCTATAAAGATTATTGGATGGCTTCAGATGTATTAGAATTTACTTCACATGGCTACAATGGGTATGTATTTGATAAAAACAATGAGAAGGTAGAATTTATAGGATACCGTGCAGACTGTATCAATAATTATGCACTTGATTATATCCGCAATAAAGAAAGTGATAACCCATTCTTCTTATTTGTATCACAAATAGAGCCTCACCATCAAAATGACCGTAATCGTTATGAAGGGCCTGATGGAAGTAAAGAACGTTTTAAAAACTATGAAAAACCAGGAGATTTACCAGAAGGAAAAGGCGATTGGGAAGCACAATATCCAGATTACTTAGGATGTTGCCATAGCTTAGACTATAATATAGGAAGACTCGTAGATACACTAAAAGAAAAAGGTATTTATGATAATACTATTATTATTTATACATCTGACCATGGTTCACACTTTAAAACACGTAACAGTGAGTATAAACGTTCTTGTCATGATGGTTGTATACATATCCCACTTATCATCCATGGACCAGGTTTTGAAAAGGGGCGAGTAGTAGAAGAGTTAGTAAGTTTAATTGATTTACCACCTACACTTCTAGATTGTGCAGGGATTGCTATACCAGAAAGTTATCACGGAAAATCTATTCGTAAATTGGCTCAAGGGGATGCAAAGAACTGGCAAGAAGAAGTCTTTTTGCAAATTAGTGAAAGTCATATTGGAAGAGCTATTCGTACTCAGCGTTATAAATACGCTGTAAAAGCACAAGGTGATCCATGGAAAGAATCAGGAGCATCTACTTACTATGAAGCTTACTTTTATGATTTACAAAAAGATCCACATGAACTTTGTAACTTAGTTAGCGATGCTGCATATAAAGAAATTAGAAAAGAGTTAGCGGCAAGACTTGTGGAGAGAATGAAACAAGCAGGGGAAGAGGTGCCTGTTATTTTACCAGCTGAATCAGTATAAGATAAAACACCTCCTTAAGATGATGTAGAAGTCACCTTAAGGAGGTGTTTTGTGACTTTAGTGTAGATTATTATAAATTACAGATGATAGATTGAATAACTTATAATTTTGAGAAAAAATTAGTTTGGTAATTGTGTGGCGTGCACAATAATACTAGAGGAGAAGAATAAAAGTGGTTGTAACAATTAAAGAAATAGCAGAAATGTCAGGTGTTTCGAGAGGTATTGTAGAAGTGATCGCCAAGTGCCCTAATCAACAAGAATATGTT
>JAHLFD010000128.1:0-3864 GCA_018883975.1 Candidatus Niameybacter stercoravium | reverse complement strand
TGTTATAGGTATTCTTTTATTAACTTTTGTTATAGGGCTTAAGAATCCAACTGTTAGTCCTGGAAAAGTTGTTTTCAATACAGTGGCATTTTTTGCTCTTGCAGCAATTGGTGGCGTTTTAGTAAATTATCTCTTTAAATACTTTGATAAAAAGTATCCACATAGAAGAAGAATACCAATCTACGGTTTTGCCCTTTGTCTATTGCTAGCTTATGTAGCAGAAGAGTACTTCGGCATTGCAGACATCACAGGAGCTTATGTAGCAGGTATTATCCTTTGTAATATTCGTTCTTCAGAATATATTGTAGAAAAAATAGATATCAGTTCTTATATGATTTTTAGCCCTATTTTCTTCACAAGTATTGGACTAAAAACAGAAATTAATGGTGTAACAGGTACTGTACTTGCCTTTTCTGTAGGCTTTGTTTTAGTTGCTCTACTATGTAAGATTATCGGATGTGGTGTAGGAGCTAAACTTATTGGGTTTAATAGTCACGAGGCTTTACGTATTGGTGTAGGTATGATGGCAAGAGGTGAGGTAGCCCTTATTGTTGCACAAAAAGGGTTAAGTGCAGGACTGATGGACCCTGTATACTTCACAAGTGTTATATTCCTTGTTATTACTTCCTCTGTTATAACGCCTATTATTTTAAAGATACTTTATAAAAAGGAAGATGTTATAGATGAGCAAGTTCGGGCAAAGTCTGCACTTGTAAACTAAAGAGAGAATCCTAGTCTTTTATAAAAATAGAGACTAGGATTTTTTTTGCCTATCTTATACAATAAGGAAAGAATATTATTTTAGGAGACTGTAAGTTATGAAAAATATGGAAGTCATAAGAAGAGCGCCATCTTACTTAAAAAACTTCAAATGTATAGGTGGAGCTTGTGAAGATACATGTTGTGCAGGTTGGTCCATTGAAGTGGATGAGGGAACCTATAAAAAATATAAAAAAGTAAAAAGTAGTCCCATACGTACAAGATTAGATAAAGACCTTGTAGACCGAAAAAATAAAAGCACTCCAGAATTCGCGGCTAAAATTAAGCTTAAGAATAACCGCTGTGCTTTCTTATCCAAAGAGGGATGGTGTGATATTTACAGTGAATTAGGTGAAAGTTATTTAAGCCATACTTGTACACTTTATCCACGTACGGTTAATAAAATTAATAATGAAATAGAATATGGACTCACTTTTTCATGCCCAGAAGCTGCAAGGGTTATTTTGCTAAATGAAACACCTATGACTTTTGGAGCACCTGAAAATAAGATGAATGAATCAGTATTAAGTGCTGTACTTGTAGTGAATGAAGCTAAAGCGAGTAAGTGGCAGGATTACTTTAAAGTTATTCGTCAGATGATGATCGAGATAGTGCAAGATAGACGCTTTAATATAGAAGAAAGACTGGCACAACTTGGGGCCTTTATGCTGCAGCTTACTAAGCTTACGCAGCAAGGTAGTGTAAAGAAAATACCTGGGTTTATACAAGAATACAGAAAAAAACACTTAGATATGCCAGCTTTAAAATCAAATGAAGATTGTCATGCCGATAAGCAAGAGATGATTAGGCTCTTAGAAAAAATGGCTACTTTTAGGCAGGAAAAGAAGATTTCTTCTAAAAGATATGAAGGATGTTTAAGTGAAGCTGTAGAAGGATTAGGGCTTACAGCTTTTAATAAGGAAACAGCTTATAAGCTATATGAAGAAGGGGAAAAAACTTATTTTAAGCCTTTTATACAGGAAAGAGATTATATACTTGAAAACTATCTGGTGAATTATATTTTTGAAAGATGTATTCCACTAGATGGGGCTACACCACTTTTAAGTTATGAACGTATGATGCTTTACTATCGTATGCTTAAGTTACATCTTATAGGGATAGCTCAGGTAGAAAAGAGCATAGAAGATAGTAGGGTTATCACGCTTGTTCAGTCTTTTACCAAGACTTTTGATCATAATGATGAGTGCCTAAAGTACTTTATTAAATAAAAGGGAATTAGGGGAGGAAGAAAGATGTTACTTGGTACATTAGTAAATGTAGTACTTGTTTTAATAGGAGGATTTGTAGGGCTCTTTTTAAAAAAAGGTATTTCAAAAAGATTTTCAGATTTAATTATGAATGCTATTGCCTTAGTAACTATGGTTATAGGTATTACTTTTGCAACCGCATCAGAAAATATGTTGATTGTCATCATTAGCCTAGTATTAGGTGCACTTATGGGGGAAGGGATTAATATTGATAAGAAGCTTAACCAGCTAGGAGGCTTAATTAAAAGTAAGGTGAAAAGTGAGTCTGGCAATGTAGGGGAAGGCTTTGTCACAGCAACTTTACTTTTCTGTGTAGGCTCAATGGCTATTATGGGGTCGTTAGATAGTGGACTTCGTGGGGATCATACAGTACTGTATACCAAATCTATTATGGATGGAATCTCTGCCCTGATTTTTGCAAGTAGTATGGGAATAGGTGTACTTCTATCAGCTGTACCGATTCTTCTTTATCAAGGTAGTATTACGCTTTTATCTAGCTTTATCCAGCCTTATCTCACACAAAGTATGATGACTGAGATGAATGCAGTAGGAGGTATATTATTGATTGGTTTAGGGATTTCTATATTAGGTATTAAAGAGATTAAAGTATCTAATTTACTTCCAGCTTTAGTCATTCCAGTTATTTTATTAGCATTTATAGGTTAGATAGAAGAAAGGATTGCCCATAAGCAGTCCTTTTATTTTAGAAAAAATAAATGCTATTAAAATTTAGATATAAGAGAAAGTCACTTAGTTTTTGAAAGCTTTTTATGCAAAGTTATATTATAAGACAAATAAAAATAACTTAAATAGCTTAAACTAAATTAAAAGTTTAGTAGAAATGAGGAATAGACATGTACGATATGATTATTGTAGGTGGTGGCCCTTCAGGACTTACAGCTGCACTTTATGCAGGGCGCGCTGAGCTTAAAGCACTGATGATAGAAAAAGCTTTTCATGGTGGTCAAATGGTTACAACTAATGAAGTAGAGAACTATCCTGGCATTATAGAGACAACAGGACCAGAATTAGCAGGCATTATGTATGAGCAAGCCACAAGATTTGGGACAGAAGTAAAATTTGAAGAGGTTATTAAAATAGAAGATGAAGGGGATATAAAAAAAGTCGTTACAGCGTCTAATATGTATGAAGCAAAAACTGTCCTTTTATCTATGGGTGCTAAACCTAGAAAATTAGGCTTACCAAATGAAGAAGCTCTTGCTGGGAAAGGGGTATCTTACTGCGCTATTTGTGATGGCGGATTTTATAAAGATAAGACAGTAGCTGTAGTAGGTGGCGGAGACACTGCGTTAGAGGATGCCCTTTATTTAGCTCGATTAGCTAAAAAAGTTTACCTCATTCATAGAAGAGATAGTTTTAGAGCTAATAAACATTTGCAGACAAGAGTAGCCCAATCTTCAGTAGAAGTCATTTGGAGCAGTAGTGTGACTAAACTTAATGCGGAAGAAACATTAAAGAGTATAGAAATAACCAACTTAATAGATAACACTACTCAGGAAGTACCTGTAGATGGTGTGTTTATAGCAGTAGGTAATATTCCAGTAACAGAACTGGTGAAAGGTCTTGTTGACCTTAATGAACAAGGTTATATTGTAACAGATGAAAATTGCAAGACGAATAAATCAGGGATTTTTGCTATAGGTGATATTCGTCAGAAGAAATTAAGGCAGATTATTACAGCAGCAGCAGATGGTGCTATTGGTGTATATGAAGCAGAGCAGTATTTAGTAGAACATGAATAAGCATAGGCCATCATAAGATGGCTTATTTTTATGTAATCTATTGACAGTAGAATGAAAAGAAGATAGTATAGAGA
>JAHLFD010000127.1:0-3817 GCA_018883975.1 Candidatus Niameybacter stercoravium | reverse complement strand
GTCTATTTTAGATACTGATTGACTAGTAGTATCTAAAATAGACTGTGCTTTAGCAGGATTAATGATAACAGGTACTTGGCTGAGCTTAGTAAGTTTAGAAAGTACATCCCTAGCAGATTGCTTACAGGCGATAAGACGAATATAAGGAATATAATCTAGCTGTTTATAGGCAAGCATATCCTTTTCTTTAATATCTAACAGAAGATGGATAATGGCACGCTGAACAGTGGCACGTGTATAAGTTTTTGAAGTCACATGATCGATGATATCAGAAAGATCCTTAAAAGCTACAGCGTTGTGATAAAGGGAATGACATAAATTTTTTGGAACATCCCATATCGCATATAAATCTTCAAGTTCGGACATAATCATTTTATAGTGAAAAAGGGAGGAGGCCATATCTAACGTAACAGGCTTTCCTATAACAGGCTTAAGTAGCCCAAAAGCTGAAGAAGGCATAGCCTTTTCAATTTTATGTGTGCTTTGTGAAGCTATATGGTGGCGGATAGCTGTAGCAGAGGTAATAGGACCTTCTACATCTATAGCATGATAGTGAGCTGTTTTGCGCTGAAGTGCAAAGGGTTTAATAGAGGAATGATAATACTTAAGTGCCTTTAAATACTCAAGACCTAATATATTGTTAGGTTGGCTTAATAAATCAATTAATACCTCACTGGAGATAGAAATTGTTTTTTGTGTATCCCGAACATACTTAATCAGTGCTTCCATGCGTGCCTGAGGATAGCTTATACCGTCACTAAGTAAGCGTTTTATATGACTGGATACACTTTCAGGCTCGTGAAGCAAAAGATCAGCAAGTACTTGCATGGCTTCTATATGAGGTGTTTCACTACCAAAACAAAGTTCATCTACAATACCTGATTTATGAAGAATACCTACGGCGGCCATAGCAAAATGTTCCGCACTGGAAGTAGCATAAACAACAGGAAGTTCAAGAACTAGGTCCACACCACTCATTAGGGCCATTTCTGAACGGGTATACTTATCTGTAATGCAAGGTATACCACGCTGTGCAAAGTTGCCACTCATGACAATAATGATTTTACCCTCGGGATGACGTTTCTTAATTTGTTCTATTTGATACAGATGCCCATTGTGAAAGGGATTATACTCTGTAATAATTGCAGTAATATGCATAATAACCTCCAAATAATAGGGTGAATTGGTTTCATTTTATCTTAAAGTGTGCACAGTGAAAAGTAATTTATTACAAGAAACTAGAAATTTTTCAAATTGATACTTGTATACACGAAGTACATTTTATATAATATGAAAAGAGGAATTGATAAAAGGAAAATTGAAAGGGGTTTTATTATGTCTTTTTTAGATTCAATTAAAACACGCGCAAAAAGTGACAAAAAAACTATCGTATTACCTGAAACAGGAGATATGCGTACACTTAATGCTGCACATACTATTTTAAAAGAAGAACTTGCAAACCTTATTCTTATTGGTAACAAAGAAGAGATTTTAAATAAAGCTAATGGTTTAGATTTAAGTAAAGCTCAAATTGTAGATCCTCAAACATTTGAAGAAATGAATACATACATCAAAGAACTTGTTGTGCTTAGAGGTGCAAAAGGGATGACAGATGAAAAAGCAAGTGAGCTTCTTCATAGTGATTCACTTTTCCTTGGTGTAATGATGGTTAAATTAGGAATGGCTGACGGTATGGTTGCAGGTGCTGTAAACTCAACAGCAAATGTACTTAGACCTTCTCTTCAAATCCTAAAAACAGCTAAAAATACAAAATTAGTTTCTTCATTCTTCCTTATGTCTGTACCTGATTGTGATTTAGGTTCAAACGGCACATTTGTATTTTCAGATTGTGGTCTTAACCAAAATCCAAATGCAGAAGAACTTGCAGCTATTGCAAAAAGCTCAGCAGAAAGTTTCAAACAACTTGTTGGCGAAGAAGCAATCGTTGCAATGCTTTCACATTCTACATATGGTAGCGCAAAACATGCAGATGTTGATAAAGTTGTAGAAGCAACTCGTATTGCAAAAGCAGAATATCCAGAACTTATTGTTGATGGTGAACTTCAACTTGATGCTGCCATTGTACCAGAAGTAGGGCAAAGCAAAGCACCAGAAAGCAAAGTAGCAGGCAAAGCAAATGTTCTTGTATTCCCTGACTTAGATGCAGGTAATATTGGATACAAACTTGTACAACGCCTTGCAAAAGCAGAGGCTTATGGCCCTGTAACTCAAGGTATTGCAAAACCAGTTAACGATTTATCAAGAGGTTGTAGCGCAGACGACATTGTAGGCGTAGTAGCTATTACAGCTGTACAAGCTCAAGCAAACTAATTTAATAATTTATTTTTAAGGAGAGAGTTCAATGAACGTTTTAGTAGTAAACTGTGGTAGTTCATCACTTAAATATCAAGTATTAAACATGGAAAATGAAAGCGTACTCGCTATCGGTATCTGTGAAAGAATCGGTATTGACGGTTCATTCATCAAACACACAACAGAAGGTCAAGAAACTGTTAAAATTCCATGTGAATTCCATACTCATAAAGAAGCTTTAGAAAAAATGATCGAAATGATCACAACAGGTGAAACTGCATGTGTATCTTCAATTGATGAAATTAATGCAGTAGGTCACCGTATTGTACATGGTGGAGAAAAATTCACAGATTCTGTAGTAATCACAGATGAAGTTATTAAAGCTATTGAAGATTGTTGTGATCTTGCACCACTTCACAACCCAGCAAACTTAACAGGTATTCGTGCATGTCAAGAACTTATGCCAAACGTACCAATGGTAGCAGTATTTGATACAGCTTTCCACCAAACAATGCCAAAAGAAGCTTTCATGTACGCTATTCCACAAGAATACTACAGAAAACATGGCGTTCGTAAATATGGTTTCCATGGTACATCACACAAATATGTATCACAAAGAGCTGCTGAAATGATCGGCAAACCAGTTGAAGAAGCAAAAATTATCGTTTGTCACTTAGGAAATGGTGCAAGCGTATGTGCTATTAAAAACGGTAAATCAGTAGAAACATCAATGGGCTTCACACCACTTGCAGGTCTTGTAATGGGTACACGTTCAGGTGATATCGATCCAGCTATCATTCCATTCTTAATGGAAAAAGAAGGCATGAGTGCAAAAGAAATCGACACAATGCTTAACAAAAAATCAGGTGTTCTTGCGTTATCAGAAATGGGTAGCGACTTTAGAGAAATCGAAGATGGTGTTGTAGCTGGTGATGAAGCTTCTCGCTTCACTATGGATGCATTCCAACATCGTTTAGTATCATACATTGGTGCATACGCTGCAATCATGAACGGTGTAGATGCTATTGCATTTGCAGGTGGTCTTGGTGAAAACAACGCAATTATGAGAGAAGAAGTTGCAAACATGCTTACATGGTTAGGTGTTGAAATCGATGTTGAGAAAAACAAATGCCGTGGTGTAGAAAGAGATTTATCTACAGAAAACGCAAAAGTTCGTATGTTATTAGTACCAACAAACGAAGAACTTGTTATCGCTAGAGATGCTAAAAGATTACTTCATAAATAATTGATTGACAAAATATCTTAAGATATGTATAATTACAGAAGTGTTACCTAGTGGAGTGAAAACGAATGATAATAAATATCCAGACACTTACAAAACAAGACACACTAGACTTTGACCAAGAGGTTGATCTTTCTCTTGAAAGTCTACGTTTGTTAAGCAATGTAACGGAATACAAAGCTAGAGTTTACGGTACAGTTCATAAAGATGGTGAGCTCTTCACCTGTCTCTTATACACATCTCCGAGCCCACGAGACTGGT
>JAHLFD010000126.1:0-2714 GCA_018883975.1 Candidatus Niameybacter stercoravium | reverse complement strand
ACACTGACTTCACTAAAAGGAATAGCATGCTGATTAAGTAAATCTTTAATTTGTGAAGCGGCCTCACGTCCTAGACGTCTTGAGGTTTCTATATCTTCTAAGTAGCGGTCAAAATAGTCATCCCATACTCGTCCATTCTTATAGGAAATAGTAAAAGGTCTAGGATTCTTATAACCGTGTATATAGGCATTAGCGTCATATAGTGCAAACTTTGCATTATATGTAGGCTCATGTACAGAGAAATCTTCGCCTTCATAAGTGTGTGCTAAATAATCTTCCATTTGCTTTTTCGCATATAAAGCTGTGAAAGGATTTCCATTAGACTCATTATAAGCAAGTAGGATAACAAGGCATAAAAGGGCAAGTCCTAAATAAGTGAAGAAAATTCCTGTTTTAGACCACGTAGAACGTGCTTTGAAGTAATGTGTAAGTCGTATAACAAGATAGCCTGCACCAGATCCTACGAGTGTTAAGATACAGTAAATAAAAGCTAGGAGGATAATCATAGTAATCATATCTAGACTAAAACCTTCTTTAAGCCATGAACTGATACTGAGGATAAATGTAGTAAGTAAAGGAACAGGCAATAATTTCTTAGTAAATAAGTAGCCTAAAAGTCCTATAAGAGGCAATAATGCTAGATTCTGAAACATGTTTTGTGAAAGAGTGAATAAAACGCAGATGAGTATGCCACAAAACAGAAAACTAGACTGTGTCCATAGAAGTCTACGTTCAAGCTTTTTAATAAAGGCTTGCTCGGTGTCAGTCTTTTCCTTAACAATAGGAGTAGGGAGATCTTCTTGAATAGTTTCTAAATAAGCCTTACATACTTCACATTCTAGAAGATGTTTCTCAAGAAGCCTAGTAGAAGGTTCTGAAAGGGCATGATCAATATAAAGATGTATAAAGTCTTGATAGGATTCACAAGGTAAGTTCATTTTAAATCATCCTTTTCTAATAATTTTTTTAGCTTTTGGCGGCTACGGCAGTAAATGACTCGGCAGTGATTAGGGGTAAGGGAGAGAATCTCACCGATACTTATAAAGTCTAGTTCTACATAACTACGAAGTAATACCACTTGTCTTTCTGTTTCTTCTAAGTCGTGAATAGCGCGAGTAAGATGAATGTAGTCATCTTTAAGGAGCACCTGCTCTTCTACACTTGAAGTATGTGAGGCGAAGGGGAGGGAGAGCTCCTTATTTTTACTTTTTCTATAATAGGTATGTAGGGTATGGTGAGCAATACCAAATATCCATGTTTTAAGAGAAGAGTGTCCTTTAAAAGATGTATAGCTAGAGCATGCCCTAAAAAGTGTTTCTTGTGTGAGCTCTTCAGCAATATGATAATTTGCAACTTGTGATAAAAAATATTTTAAAAGACTAGGATAAAGCTGATTACAGAGCTCTTCTAACATTTGCAAGTGCATACCTCCTTTGTAAATAATCTCTTCTTATTAGTAGTCTGACATAATAAAATGTTACAAGTAAACGAAAAAAATATAAAAAAATTTTAATGGACTAGAAAGCTGAAAATTTGGTAAACTATTAAAATGGATTAATTAGAAAATAACAAAAAGTAGAAGTATAGCTAAACTAATAATAGAGTAATAGTAAAGTAAAAGGTTGTCATATGTCAAAAAGTATGCTATTTTTTGTATGTCGTAAGATAAAATACATATTTTTGATGGGAGTTGACAAGTAAATTGAAAAAGAGATTAACAGCAACACTACTAGGATTAACAGGTTTATTAAGTATGGGAGCAGTAACTTATGGACAAGGTGTAAATGTTATACCATTTCCTGAGGGTTATGACACAACGACTACAGGTGCTTCATCTTATGATGGAATGGGCAATGTAAAAAATTCGGCTTATTTTCCTGTATTTGATTTCTACAATATGAAAAGTACAGATACACTTACACTTTTACCTAAGTTTAAGACGTATCAACAAACAACAGAGTCTACATGTGGTCCTGTAGCAGGACTTATGGTGCTTAATCATTTTGGAGAAACAGCTTATGAGGAGTTAGAGATTGCAGAAGTTATGAATTGCAATAAAGACTTAAACTACTCTAATAAGCAAAATCCTGGTTTAGCAGATGAACAAGGTGAATATGGTACTTCAACTTCAGGGATGGTACACTTCTTTGAAGAAATTGGATGGGATGTAAAGTCGTCTCTTACAGAAGCGGATGAGGCGGGGTATACTTTCTATGATCCAGAAGACTTTAAAAACTTTGTTTTAGAAAACCTTAAGAATAATACACCGATTATGGTTGAAAATATAGATTTTGGTGGCCATTGGAGAGTAATTATTGGTTACGATACAATGGGTACAGATGATGTATTTAGTGATGATGTCATTATTATGGCAGATTCCTATGATACATCAGATCACCTTCAAGATGGTTATAATTATACAAATGCAGAAAGATTTTTCTATATGTGGTTTGATTCACATATCTTACCAGAAAATCAAAAACAACAACAATGGCTTATTGCTACGCCAAATAAATAATAAAAAAGGCATTACAAAAGGATTTGTAATGCCTTTTTTATTTGAGTGATTGTAAAAACTTTCTATTTTAAATTTTATAAATTATATATAATTATTTAGAATATTTTGTTGCGTATAAAAATTAATAATGATAAAATTTTAAAATATAATATGCAAGGTAGGGGGATTTGTATGAGGTATTGGCAAGAGGAAGAGG
>JAHLFD010000125.1:0-22184 GCA_018883975.1 Candidatus Niameybacter stercoravium | reverse complement strand
TTTAAATTCATCTAACTCTTCTTTCTTTACGAAAAATTCAAAGTGTATCTGATTAAGATTAATCCCTATATCCCCTACCTCTTCTACTATGATAACCGGAATAGGATAAGCTTGATATTCATATTGCCCATTAATCTTAATGTAATGTCCTGAATAATTTTTTAGTGTTACTTGCATTCCTTGATGTGTTAACTCTTCTAATACATTTTTTGATAGCTCATAGGTCTGGTTTAATAGAGCATGCATTTTCTGTACCATTTTATCCATTCATTCTACTCCTTATTCTAAATTTGATAAGCTGTGTATGCATTCTCCACTTCAAAGCCTACATTAAAATATAACTGCATAGCTGCTTCATTAAGAACTTCTACACACAAACTAATTTTTTCGATTTGAAATTCTTCAAACAAGTATTCTATAGCTTTAGTGAGCAAAGCTTTCCCTATGCCTTGCTTTCTATAACCCTCTTTTACAGCAAGGAAATGAATATAACCGCTTTCTGCTTCTAACTGCTTTTGCACAAATACATATCCTTCTAGCTCTTGATTATTCTTGGCAATAAAAAGGTGATGGCTATGAGTTAGCTTTTCTATGATTTGTTTTCCTGAATAGTACACGCCTGGCCAGATTGTATCATGAAATGTTTGGACCTCTCCATATACATCCTGACTAGCCTCTACTATTTGTTTAGATAGAAGCTGTACTTTCACATTTTCTTTTTTTAATTCTAATACATATTCATGCCCTCTACTTGTCGCGCCAAGATTCTCTAGTAATTTTTTATTAATTTGATTTTCCTGGTGAATGAAAAATAAATACTTATATGTAAAACCAAACGCCTCAAAAATAAACTGACACATTTCATTTGCTATAGATAACCATTCATTCTCTTCTTCTCTATCTATAAAGGGACCTATCATTTCAATAACCTGTTTTTCTAAATCTACTTGTAAATCTATTATACCTATAAGCTCTCCTTGTTCTATCACTCCAATAGTTTTGTTCTCTTCATCTTCAAAAGACTCTATGAGATCCCTTCTTATACTGTCCGGCTTTAAACTACAATAACCTATTTTATACCTTTTCTCTTTATTATACTTAGCCATTAAGGCTACACTCTTATCTAAATATGTTTCATCTAAATACACTATTTTCATTTTTTACCCTTTCCTTATAGTATACATCTGTAACTATAACCCTTATCGGTTTTCTTAACTTTATCAAATCCTTGTTTTTCAAATAATTTTTGTGAGGCTATATTATAATCATAAATTTCTCTTACGCCTAACTGTTTATATCCTAATGCACTTGCCCTCAGTTCAAGTGCTTCTATTACCTTGCTTCCTATCCCTTCTCTTCTATAGCCCTTCTCACCTATTACAATAGGTAAATCTTCCATAGATAAAGTTACGTCTCCTATAGGTACAAAATCATTACCCTGTTTAATCTCTATAAAATAGAGTTCTCCCCTATTACTTAAGTACTCATACATCTTTATAAGCCTTTCCATATCATAAGGTCTACTTTCCTTACCATCTACTAAATCTAAAAGTTCTCTATCCTGATACCATTCAAGAGCAAATTTGCACTTACCGTCATATGGCCTCAATCTTAAAGTATCTGTAATTTGTATCATTCCATGCTCCCCCTTCCTACATCAAAACAGCCAGTAAGCTCTCTATGTTTATCATAGTGAAGTTACTGGCTGTTTTTCAATCTAAAAAACTTTTCTATCTTATTTATTATTTATTACCATAAACAATTTTCCTAATACTAGCTAAGCTTAAGTGGTATTCCATAGCGAGTTCTTCGCATTTCTTACCTTCATAATATTGCTTTTTAATCCCTACATTTCGCTCTGCAATATAATGTCTTGTCCCTGTTTTCTCTCCCCATGCTTTTTTCATACCCTTTTTATTAGGAATATAAACATATTCACCTTGTATATACTGCTGAATTTGTTCTAATAATTCTTGTGGTAACACGCTCTCTGCTTTTCTATATTTCACGGCCTATCGCTCCTTAGAATTTTTATTTTATCCAAGGTTGCAGGCTATTTATGAAATAGAGAAGGCGACCCTTAAAATATACAGCTCAAACAGGCAATCGCCTTATCTATAAATAGATCCTGCATGAGCAACTATCAACTATACTAAATCGCATCATCTTTTCCTCCTATATACTTTTCACATTAAAGTCATTATACTACTATTCAAATTATTTTTGAATATAATAAAAGCCCAAGATTTCTCTTGGGCTTGGAAGGGGGCATATTTATTGTGCAAAAGCTTCTTTTATTTTAGCTAATGCACCTTCTTGATCTTCTACCATAAGTAAAATAATATAACCATCTTTTTCAATAACTTATCCACTGGTTGCAACATCGATAACTGGCTCTATTGGATAACTTTCAAATATAGCAAATACATCACCTTTCCTTTTTGTAAGCGCTTCTTTAATAGCATCGTATTGACCTTCTTTAGGTTTTACAACACTTACATTAGTAGCAGATGTTCTAAACATAGAAAACATTGTATACTGACTTTCATATAAATCTTCGTCTAAATAGAACATATCTTTAAGCATCGTTTCATCAGGTTCTTGTAACATAGGTGTTTCATCATTTTCAAGAATCTGTTCTACAAGTGCTTTTTCATCTATTGTCACTGATGTACTTTGTACTGTTTGATCATTGCATCCAACTACGCCAAATGCCATCATTATACTCATTAAAACTAATAATATCTTTTTCATCTTATAAGCTTCTTTACGTTATTTCTCTTATAAGACGTATGAAAGTGAATTAAAGTTCCTTCTTGCCCATTATTCTCTAAGAATTATAAAACAGGATATTCTAAAAAGTAGGACTTTCTAAGAATTAAAAAAGACCTAGGTAAAATACCTAGGTCTCCTATATCAACTACTTAATTATTTTAAGTTAGCTTTAGCTGTTTCAACTAATTGTGTGAAAGCTGCTGCATCGTTGATTGCCATATCAGATAACATTTTTCTGTTAATTGTGATATTAGCATTTTTAAGTCCGTTCATGAAACGGCTGTATGTTAAACCGTTCATACGAGCTGCTGCATTGATACGAGCAATCCATAATGTTCTGAATTCGCGTTTTCTTTGTTTTCTACCAGCGTATGCATAGTTTAAAGATTTCATTACAGCTTGTTTAGCTGTTCTGAATTGTTTAGATTTTGCTCCTCTATAGCCTTTAGCTAATTTTAATACTCTGTTACGTCTTTTTTTAGTAGCCATGCCACCTTTTACTCTCGCCATGTTCCTAACCTCCTACTGCTTTTTCTTATAGATATGGTAATAAACGTTTCATTTGTTTTTCGTTTGTTGAGTCAACAAGTCCTGCATGTCTTAAGTTACGTTTTCTCTTTGGAGATTTTTTTGTTAAGATGTGACTTGTGTATGCTTTTGATCTTTTAAGTTTGCCTGATCCTGTAACTTTAAAACGTTTTGCTGCTGCTCTATTTGTTTTTAATTTAGCCATGGTAAGGATCCTCCTTTTTAATAAATATATATTTTATCTTAAGGTAACTATTTTGGTGCTACCACGATAGCCATGTTTCTGCCTTCTAATTTAGGCTTGTTTTCAGCTACGCCAACCTCTTCTAGAAGTCCCATTGCTTGATCTAAAATTTCAATACCTTTTTGTGTATGCATCATTTCACGACCACGGAACATAACTGAAATTTTCACTTTGTCCCCTGCTTTAAGGAATTTTTGTGCATTACGGATTTTAGTCTCAAAGTCATGTTTATCGATACTTGCTGATAATCTAACCTCTTTAACACTGATAGTTTTTTGTTTTTTGCGTGCTTCTTTTTCTTTCTTAGCTGCATCAAATTTGTACTTACCGTAATCCATAATCTTACATACTGGTGGTTTTGCTTGTGGAGCAATTTTTACAAGATCAAGATTTTTCTCGCTAGCCATTTGTTGAGCTTCTTTAATTGATACAATACCAATTTGCTCTCCATCTACACCAACAAGTCTGACTTCTTTGTCACGAATTTGCTCGTTAATCATTAATTCGCTAATAATGGGCACCTCCTAAATTTGTTTGCCTGTATTGATAAAACACCTTTTTGCGTAGGTGTGAACGCTCCGCAAAATGAAAGTGGATAGACACCTAGTCTATCCACTTCTCTTATATACATACTAAATCTGACGATTTAAAAAATTCAATTAGTATGACCTTACGAACTTTAGCGTTGTAAGGTGAGAAGAGAAAGCTTCTACTTGCGCCTGTATTCAACATATGAAATGATAGCACAAGCAAATAGCTTTGTCAACTAGTTAGTCTCTGTTTCTGCCTTCATTTCTAGATGGTAATTATATCTAGTTTTAATTTCATTTGAAATACGTGTTACAAATGCATCTAATGCTTGCGCACCTTCATCACCATTTTGTCTGCTTCTTACAGATACAGTTCTGTTTGCTTCTTCATCCATACCTACTACTAAGATGTAAGGTATTCTTTCCATACGTGCTTCACGGATTTTGTAACCAATCTTTTCTGTTCTGTAATCAGCTTCTACTTTTACGCCACTATCTTTAAGGGCTTTTACAACTTCTGCTGCATAATCTGCATATTTATCAGAGATTGGAAGTACTTTTACAGCAGTTGGAGCAAGCCATGCTGGGAATGCACCTGCATATTTTTCAATAAGCATTGCAAGTGTTCTTTCGTAGCATCCGATTGATGAACGGTGAATGATATATGGACGTTTTTTCTCACCATTTGAATCAACATAAGTCATACCAAAACGTTCTGCAAGTGCAAAGTCGATTTGGATAGTGATAATTGTATCTTCTTTACCATGAACATTTTTGAACTGGATATCAAGTTTTGGACCATAGAATGCAGCTTCACCTTCTGCTTCTGTGTAGTCAATTTCAAGGTGATCTAAAATGTTTTTCATGATTACTTGAGTTTCTTCCCAAGCTACAGGGTTATCAATATATTTTTCAGTATTTGATGGATCCCATTTAGAGAATCTGTAAGTAATATCTTTATCGATACCAAGTGTACCCATAATGTATTTAATAAGGTCAAGACAACCTTTGAACTCATCTTCAAGTTGTTCTGGTGTACATACGATATGACCATCAGCAAGTGTGAATTGTCTTACACGAATAAGGCCATGCATTTCTCCTGATGATTCATTTCTTGCAAGTGTAGCTGTTTCAGCATAGCGAATTGGAAGATCACGGTAGCTGTGTTGTTCTGCATTGTAAATACAGAATTGGAATGGACATGTCATTGGTCTAAGGGCAATGATTTCATTATCTGTTTCTTCTTCACCCATTACAAACATACCATCTTTGTAGTGGTCCCAGTGACCTGAAATTTTGTAAAGATCGTTTTTAGCCATACTAGGTGTTTTTGTAAGGACATAACCACGTCTTTCTTCTTCATCTTCTACCCATCTTTGAAGTGTTTGGATAACACGTGCACCTTTTGGCATCATAAGTGGAAGCCCTTGGCCTACTGATTCATCAGTTGTGAAGAGTTTAAGTTCGCGACCTAATTTATTGTGGTCACGTTTTTTAGCTTCTTCAAGCTTTTCTAAGTGCTCTTTAAGCTCTGCTTTTTTAGGGAATGCTGTTGCGTAAATACGTGCAAGCATTTTGTTTTTCTCATTACCTTTCCAGTATGCACCTGCTGCATAAAGGATTTTGAAAGCATCAACTGGTTTTGTGCTCATAAGGTGAGGACCTGCACATAAGTCTACAAATTCGCCTTGTTTATAGAAAGAAATCACTTCACCTTCTGGCAAGTCACGAATAAGTTCTACTTTGTATGGTTCACCAGCCTCTTCCATAAGTTTAATCGCTTCTTCACGTGGAAGTTCAAATCTTTCAATAGGAAGTTTTGCTTTTACGATTTTTTTCATTTCTGCTTCGATTGCAGCAAATTCTTCTTCTGTGAATGCTTTATCACGATCGAAGTCATAGTAGAAACCATCTTCAATAGCTGGCCCAATAGCAAGTTTTACATCTGGGTAAAGATTTTTAACAGCTTGTGCAAGAATATGCGCTGCTGTATGGCGGAATGCCCATCTACCTTCTTTATCATTAAATGTAAGGATTTCAAGATTTGCATCTTCTGTAATAGGTGTTCTAAGGTCTACCATTTCTCCATTAAGTTTACCAGCACATGCTGCTCTTGCTAAACCTTCACTAAGATCTTTAGCAATATCTAAAATAGTAATGCCTGCTTCGTACTGTTTCTTAGTACCATCTTTTAAAGTAATATTAATCATATTTCACCTCTGTAATGTATATTAAGCTTGTTTGCCTACTAAATAATTGTATTTTGTCTGAACTTCTTCAGTTATTCTCTGAGTAAAGGCTTGTAAATCCATTTGGCCTTCTTCACCATTTTCTCTACTTCTTACAGCAACCTTGCCCTCTTCTTCTTCCTGAGCCCCTACTACTAAGATGTACGGTACTCTTTCCATACGTGCTTCACGGATTTTGTAACCAATCTTTTCTGCACGCTCATCTCTTTCTACTCTAAGGCCAGCTTCTTCTAAAGCATCTTGTACTTTAGCTGCATAGTCATGATATTTCTCTGAAATAGGAAGTACTTTGACTTGTACTGGTGCAAGCCATGTTGGGAATGCTCCTGCAAAATGTTCTGTAATAACACCAATGAAACGTTCAATACTACCAAGTACAACACGGTGAATCATAACAGGACGATGTTTCTCTCCATCTGCACCAATATATTCAAGTTCAAAACGTTCTGGAAGCTGGAAGTCTAACTGAATTGTACCACATTGCCATGTTCTGCCTAGGCAGTCTTCAAGCTTGAAGTCGATTTTAGGACCATAGAAAGCCCCATCCCCTTCGTTAATTTTGTAGTCATATCCCATATCAGTTAAAGCTTCAATTAATGCTTCTGTTGCTGTTTCCCATGCTTCATCTGACCCCATGCTATCTTCAGGTCTTGTAGAAACTTCTACTCTATATTTAAAGCCAAATGCTTTATAAACTTCATCAATCAGTCTTACAACACCTTTGATTTCATCTTTAATTTGCTCCGGTAGCATAAAGATATGTGCATCATCTTGTGTAAAGTTACGTACTCTCATAAGACCATGAAGTGCACCTGAAAGCTCATGACGATGTACTAAACCAAGCTCACCCATACGGAGTGGAAGGTCACGGTAAGAACGCATTTTTGTTTTATAAACAAGCATACCACCTGGACAGTTCATTGGTTTAATCGCATAGTCCATTTCATCAATAACTGTTGTGTACATATTTTCACGGTAGTGGTCCCAATGACCGCTTGTAAGCCATAGGTCTTTATTTAAGATAATTGGTGTAGAAATTTCTTTATAACCTGCTTTTTTATGAATTTCTCTCCAATAGTTAATAAGTGTATTTCTAAGTTCCATTCCTTTTGGTAAGAAGAATGGGAAACCTGGACCTTCATCTAAAATAGTGAAAAGTTCAAGTTCACGACCAAGTTTACGGTGGTCACGTTTTTTAGCCTCTTCAAGTTTTTCTAAGTGCTCATTAAGCTCTGATTTCTTTGTGAAAGCTGTTGCATAAATACGAGAAAGCATTTTATTTTTCTCGCTACCTTTCCAGTATGCACCTGCTGCTGATAAAAGCTTCACTGCTTCTACTGGTTTTGTGCTCATAAGATGAGGCCCTGCACATAGATCTACAAATTCACCTTGTCTATAGAAAGAAATCACTTCACCTTCTGGTAAATCATTAATAAGTTCTACTTTGTATGGCTCACCAGCCTCTTCCATAAGTTTAATAGCTTCTTCACGTGGAAGCTCAAATCTTTCAATAGGAAGTTTCTCTTTTGCGATTTTTTTCATCTCTGCTTCAATAGCCGCAAATTCTTCTTCTGTAAATGCTTTTTCTCGGTCAAAGTCATAGTAGAAACCATCTTCAATAGCTGGCCCAATAGCAAGTTTTACATCTGGATAAAGTCTTTTTACAGCTTGAGCTAACATATGCGCTGCTGTATGACGGAATGCCCATTTACCATCTTGGTCATTAAAAGTTAAAATCTCTAAATTACAATCTTCATTAAGAGTTGTTCTAATATCTACCCTTTCCCCATTTACAAGACCACAACATGCATTGCGTGCTAAGCCTTCACTCAAATCTTTAGCAACCTCTAAAACAGAAATACCTGCTTCATATTGTTTCTGACTGCCATCTTTTAAAGTAATGTTAATCATACCTATTCTTCCTCCTTTATATAGTTTGTGTACTATACTAAAGCTCTAGGCAATAAAAAACTCCCGTCCTTTCCTAGCCACAAGCTCTAGAAAAGGGACGAGAGTACAATTCCCGCGGTTCCACCCTTATTGTTTTCGAAAACGAAACCTCTTTGTTAGGACTATAACGTAGTCAACGGATTGGTTTACAATCACTCGGAGCTGGTCTTCACTTATTATCTTTTAAAGATGCTCACACCAATGCATCCTCTCTCTGAAAAAAGATTTCGTAAGCTACTCGTCTCTTCATCGCGTTCATTTATTAATTCTGATTTCATTCTAGTCAAATTTACTTTGTCTGTCAATATCCTTTCATTAAGTAGTATTTTTTTACAAAGGAGACTGACAGCTTTCACATCCATCGCAGTAACTAAGCTGTTCTTGAAAGAGTGCCTTAAGAGTGTCTAAAAAATGAGGATTCAGATCTTTAATATCTTTATGAATGATAACTTTTTTAGGTGATACACAAATTAAAATATGCAGCACTTTATCTTCTATCTTCATTTTCTCATCTTCAAGCTCATTGCAGTACTGCTGCATATAAGCCTTGGTTATATCTTGCATGTATTCATCTAATAGAAGGATATCCCCTTCTTCTTTAGGAATAAGATGAATGACTTCCTCTTTTGCTTCTTGCATGGACTTAGTATCTAACAGGAAATTAATAAACTGAATATAATCTTTTTGCATTTCATAGTCATAAATAGTCTGCTCAATGACATCTTCTAGAATGACTTTATACTTTTGTGTTCTAAAAGCCATCCATCCATCTATATTCACTTCTTTATAGCACTCAAGTTCTTTTATAAGAGGCGTATAAATGACATAGTAAGCAATATAAGATACCCCTTCCTCCTTAGCAATATAGTTGTTATGGATAAAAAGCTTTTCGACTTCCTTTTTTTCTTCTCTATTTAATCCTCTATAAGTTTTTAAATAGTTTCTAGCAAACTTCTTCAGAATACCTTCTTGAATCACATCTCCAACTAAGTTTGCAATATTTTTAAGGACTTCATCTTTTTCTTTTTTATTTACTGCGCATCTGAAGCATTTTATAGTATCTAGGCTTTCACATTGCCAGTTTCCACAGATGCTATCAGGGCTTTCTAATAGCCTCTCTAACTTTGTTTGGAAAAGTTCTGCATAATTTTCAGTCCATACTCTATATTGAATCATTCTACTCCTCCTCAACCCCTCTAATTCAATATATGACTGGACATTTGTTAACTTTCCCTTATAACTTTGTCTTTATCATAAATTTCCTTATTCTTTTTTAGAGTGAACGTTTCATAATCATGAGTTCATCAGAAACTTTAAAGTTTTGCTTCTCATAAAAACCTAACATCTCATTACATCTTAAAGTCCATAAAAGAATCTCAGTTACGCCATCATCCTTCACTCTCCTTACCATTTCATCTACTAACTTAGAGCCTATCCCCTTACCTTTAATTGTTGTATCTACACAAAGTTCTTTAAAATGAAAATGTACAGCATCATAGTAATATTCCTTATTACCTAGTGCCATTCCTACTACTTTATTATTGTCATAAGCAATAAGACCTAAACTATCCTCGCAGCCTATCATCTGTCCTAAGCGCTTTTTAGCAGTCTCCACCGTCCACTTATCATACCAAGGTGCACCGTTAAAAGCCCCTACATACAGCTCTGCTACCTTATCTAAGTCTTCTCTTGTCATGATTTTAAATTCCATCTTCTTCCCTCCTTTTAATCTTAATGGTTGTATGTATAAAAAGGACTGCTACAAATAAATGTCTAATGCATTTTGTAACAGTCCTATATTTTTACTCTTGTGTTTCTTCTGGTCCACCTAATTCAAATACGATTTCTGAGTCTCCACCTAAATCGAAAACAATTTCTTGGCCTTCATCTAATACTACTTCTGGCTCATCTGCTACTTCTTCTAAAAGCTCTACAATACTATGTTTGTCAAACTCATATTTATGATTGCAGAAATGGCATACAAGCTCTAAGTTTTCTTGATCATCATTTGCGATTTCTTGAAGCTCTTTTCTACCTAAACTGATAAGTGCACGCTCCATATTCTCTCTTGAACAATCACAATGGAATCTTACTTCTGTACGGTCCATCATCTCGGCATCATCACCTAAAAGCATCATGATAACGTCTTCAATTGATTTACCCTCTTCCATATAAGTTGTTAAAGAAGTGAAAGCTTTAAGTTTTTCTTCAAGTTTTGTAATATCTTCATCTGTTGCGCCTGGAAGCACTTGAATAATAAAGCCACCAGATTGTTTAATACTGTAGTCACGGTCAACAAGTACACCTAAAGCTACTACTGTATTTGTTTGTTCTGAAGTTGCAAAGTAGTAGCTAAAGTCTTCTGCAATCTCTCCAGAAAGCATAGCAATTTGCCCTGTATAAGGTTCTTTAAGACCAATGTCTTTTTTAACAATCATAAGGGCATTACCGATTGCACCACTTACATCAAGTTTCCCATTTTCTTTTTTAGGAATATCTACTACTGGCACATATGGATAGCCTTTAACGTTTCCTTTAGCATCAGCTTCTACTGTAATACCTTGGATAGGTCCATCCCCTTTAATCATAACACACACACGGTCATTATCATTTTTAAGCATGTTACCCATCATAAGTGTACCTGTCATTGTACGTCCAAGTGCTGCTGATACAACTGGAGATGTACCATGATTTTTTACTGCTTCACCAACAACACCCGTTGTATTGGCACCAAAGAATCTAAAACTTTTATTTTTGTCAGTTCCTCTTACAATATAGTTTTCCATATTCTGTCTCCTTAATCTATATAAACTTTTCCTTCTACTTGCTTTTCTCTCGCAACAAAAGTTGCTCTAAAAGTACTTGTATCACAAAGTTTAGTTGTATAATCGTCATAAACTGCAACAAGTTCCATGCCTGCCGTATCAAGTAGTGCTTTAATACGTTCTACATCATAAGCTTTTTGATAGTGTACTTCTTCAAATCTATCATATCTACCATCTTCATCTGCTACGAAGAAGCTTACATAGAACTCATTCACCTGCTGCTTCTCATCATAGAAGTTTTCCCAAATATAAGCAGCATCTTCTGTCTGCTCGGCAAAGACTTTGTCTCCTAGAAGTGTTTTGTATTTATGAGGTGTGTTCACATCAAAGATAAATAATCCGCCTTTTTCAAGATAATTATTTACCCATTTAAACATAGAAAGTACTTTTTCTTCTTCCATTAAATAATTGATGCTATCACAGCTACTGTAAATCACATCTACAGTCCCATAAAGTTCAAATTCACTCATATCCTGCATAAGATATAAAATCCCACGCTGAGCTTCCATTTCATTCTCACGTGCAATCATGAGCATTTCCTCTGAAGCATCGATGCCAATAACATCAAAGCCTTTATCTGCAAACATCTCACACATTTTCCCTGTACCACACCCTAAGTCACATATAAGTTTAGGGGTAATACCTTGTGCTTTTATGATGTCTTCTATAAAAGATACCCACTGCGCGTAAGGTGTATCTTCCATAAATGTATCATATATCATTGCAAAATCATTGTAAATTTCCAATTCTTCCACCTCTTCATCTGATGACTAAACATTATTGTACACTAGCTGTTTTTTCTATGCAAATGCAATTTGTGGCTATTGTCTCTACGAAAAGTCTATCATGCTCTACAAAGACCATGGTTGGTTTATACTGCATAATGAGCTCTTCTACCTGAGTACGTGATAAAATATCAATAAAGTTAAGGGGCTCATCCCATACATATAGATGCGCCTGTTCACACAAGCTTCTGGCAATGAGTACTTTTTTCTTTTGCCCGCCGCTTAACTCAGATAAATCTTTATCAAATGCTTGTCTTGTAAAATCTAATTTTCTTAAAATAGCCTTAAACAAACTTTCATCAATCCCACTCTCTCTTACGAAGTCCCTCATACTACCTTTTAGAAAACTAGTATCTTGGGGTACATAAGAAATTTTAAGCTTAGAACCTTTTAAAAGTTTCCCATTATATATAAGCCCTTCCCCTAATAATAACTTAATAAGGCTAGACTTACCACAGCCATTAGGCCCCTTTAAAGCAATTCTATCTCCTTGCTTAATATTGAAGCTAATTGGCTTACTTACTGCCTTTCCATCGTACTGAATAACGACATCTTGTACTTCTGCTAAAATAGGCTTTACGTAATCCATACAATGCACTTTTAGAGTATGGACTTGTTCTATATTTTTAAGCAACTTCTTTTTCTCTTCTATCATTTTATCCTGTCTTTTTTCAATAACCTTTGCGCGCTTCATCATCTTAGCCGACTTATGTCCAACAAATCCTTTATCTGCTGCACCTATTTTAGACTTTTCTATTTGGTCGCTCCAATTTTCATTACGCATACTAGCCGCATTTAGTCTACCAATTTCTTTTTTAAGCTTTTCATTCTCACCTAGTTCATACTGATCATTTCGATCTTTATTTAGTTTCCAACTTGAGTAATTCCCCTGCTGTACTTCAATGTTATGACGATTGATAGATAAAACATGGTCAATAATCTGGTCTAAAAAGAGTCTATCATGAGAAACTAGTATAAAGCCTTTTTTGCTCTTTAAATAGTCGGCTACAATCTGTCTTCCTTCACTATCTAAATGGTTTGTAGGTTCATCAATAAGTAAAAAGTTATTTTTCTTTAGAAAGAGTGCAACTAAAAGCAGCTTGGTCCTTTCCCCATTACTTAAGGTATAGAAAGGTCTAGTAAGAACCTCTTCATCTACTTTTAGCTTACCGATCTCCTTAATAATCAATTCTCTTATTGTATAACCATCATGCTGCATATAGGCATCTAGTAATATACCATATTGTTCTAAGCTTTCATCTGTATTTTGCTGAAGGCAAAGTTCCATTTCCTCTTCCCACTGACTAAAGGGTGCAATCACATTACGTATCACTTCTAAAGTCAGTTGGTCTTGCTCTACTTCAAAAGGGAAGTAGTCAAAAGTCACAGAGCTTACAATATTTCCTTTATACTCATACTTACCTTGCAATAAATTTAAAAGCGTTGTTTTGCCTCTGCCATTACGTCCGATAAAGCCTAATTTCCAATCTGTATCAATTGTAAAGGATGTATTTTCAAATATATTTTCATAATGTGTATCATAACTAAAGGTTAGATTGGTTATATTAATAACAGACATTATATTTCTCTCCCTTCAATATAAAAAATAAGCCCCAAGAAAGTTCTCTTTCTCAGGGCTTATTTTGCTACATATGAAAATATAGCAAAGCTTAGACATAGGTTAAGCTATGCCTGCTTTTATCCGTAAGCTGATAGTAGATGAACTTTCTTGCTGATGCATGACAAATAAACATATTCTAGATATGTTCTTTGAGCTATATAAAAGCTTATCATGCATTTTAATAAAATTAGCAAGCAAAGTTCTTCACTTTATCAACTCCTTTAATCTAATAATTTTATTATAGTATACTCTATTGACCTGTCAACCCTACTTAAGCGTATCTAAATACTCAAACAGAGAAATATTTTCACCCTTTCTCTCTTCCTTGTCTACAAGATGAGATAAAGTAATCCCCAAGAGGCGTACTTTTTGCTCCGGTTCTTCCACCTTACTCACAAGCATATGCACATATGTCATAATCTCATCTACTTCTGAAATAGGATAAGGCGTCATCATACTACGTGTGATCTGAGTAAAGTCACTGAATTTAACTTTTATAGTAACATTTTTACCCCAGACTTCTCTTTTCTTAACCCTCATGCTTACTTCTTGTGCTAGCTCTCTTAAATAGTTTTCAGCTTCTATGCCTATAAGATTTACATCTTCATTAAAGGTATTTTCTGCACCTATAGACTTACGAATACGGGAATTTTCTACTTCCCTATTATCTATGCCACGGGCAAAATCATAGAGCATATACCCCCTTTTCTTAAAGACACTTACCAAATAGTCTAGCTCTAACTTTCTTAAATCTCTCCCATAATGCACACCTATTCGCCTTAGCTCTTCTTCTGTTACCTTACCTACTAGAAAAAATTTATTAATAGGGAGGGCATCTAAAAAGTCTTGGGCTTTTTCTGGTGTAATGACTGTAAGTCCATTTGGTTTTTTATAATCTGAAGCAATTTTGGCAAGAAACTTATTATAGGATACACCTGCTGAGCCTGTTAAATTCAGCTCCTCATAAATAGCCTTTTTGATTTCCTTAGCAATCTGGGTAGCTGAAGGTATACCCTTTTTATTTTCTGTTACATCTAAAAAGGCCTCATCCAAAGATAGAAATTCTACCTGATCAGTATACCTTCTGAAAATCTCCCCAA
Organism: Candidatus Niameybacter stercoravium; assembly: GCA_018883975.1. Taxonomy (GTDB): domain Bacteria; phylum Bacillota; class Clostridia; order Lachnospirales; family Cellulosilyticaceae; genus Zhenhengia; species Zhenhengia stercoravium. The sequence goes on along the minus strand of JAHLFD010000125.1, from coordinate 7,577 downwards.
TTTGAGTTGAAACAGCCTTATAAACATCAAATCTAGGCTTTATAAAAATAGCCCTTGGACATAACTTCCTTGCTGTCCTAGCCGGCATAGCTGAGTGAATGCCAAACTTCCTTGCTTCATAAGAACAAGTTGCTACAACACCCCTTGTATCTGGATTACCTCCTACAATAACAGGCTTGCCCCTAAGAGATGGGTTGTCTCTTGCTTCTACTTGGGCATAGAAAGCATCCATGTCTATATGTATAATTTTGCGCATACTCCATCTCCTTCCATCTAGAACTATTCTATATTTGCTGGCCTTCTAGGTAATCTACGAACTGCTTAGCCGTTCTGCCTGATTTACCATTATGCCACATTTCCCACTTCAGTGCTTCCTTTTTTAAAATTTCTTCTTCTATATCCAGTCCTCGTTGCTTAACCAATCCATTTACAATAGCTAAATACTCTAGTTGATTAGGTGAGTTAAAGCCTATACGCATGCCAAAACGATCTGAAAGAGACATTTTTTCTTCAACTGTATCTTTGCCATGAAGTTCATTGTCGCTTATCTTTTCTTCTATAAGATGTCTACGATTAGATGTAGCATAAATAACAACATGGCTCGGTTTAGCCTCTACTCCACCTTCTAATATAGTTTTAAGTGCCGTATAAGTTTCTTCCTTATCCTCAAAGGCTAAATCATCTATAAAAATAATAAAGTAATAAGGTTTATCTTTAATTTCATTAATCAATTCTTTAAGCTGCATAAGCTGGTCTTTTCTTATCTCAATAAGTCTTAACCTAGTATGAGGTGCAAAGTAATTTAGCACTGCTTTAACCATAGAAGATTTACCTGTTCCCCTAGCTCCATAAAGGAGTAAGTTATTAGCTGGATAGCCTTTTAAAAGCGCCTCTGTATTATGGAGTAAATCTTGCTTCCGTAGATGATAGCCAATAAGGTCATCCATGATAATAGAATCTGGTACATCTATTCCTTTAATCTCCTTATGTCCTTTGCCATCAGCCCATATAAAAGCTTTATATTTAGCAAAAATACCACAACCTTTATTCCTATAGAAATCCAGAAGCTGGTCAGCCTTCTCATCCCATCCTGCATAACCTAATACCATCTGCTCCTCTTCCGATTCATTTTCCCATTCCAAGAGATTATGAATAAGCTCTTTTTCCAGCTCACACTTTGCTTTATGACACATATATTCCTTTAAATCCACAGCTTTAACCTCTCCTATAACCTGCAAGGCAGCTAATTCTCCTCTTAATGCCTCCACCATGGAAATGCTAAGTTCCTTTTGCCTCTCTATATGTAAATTGATTAAATTCTGCCCGTATAAAATCTCATCTAAAATATATGCTTTTAAAGATTTCCCCTGTGTTTCTTTATAAAAATTATAGGTAAAACCATTATACAGTTTTATATTTTCTCCTATAGGCTTATTTTCATCTAATATATTTTCTACTAGTTTTTCTAAATCCCTTATAAGTTCTAGCTCTGGTATACTTTTAAAGATACAAAGTCTAGCCATCTGTAATTTTAACCCTAAAAGTTTTTGTTTCATCCCCATCACTTCTTTTCTTTTTATCTTATAGTAGCATACTCTTTTCTTATTTTGGAGTACTTACTTTAGCTTTAGCACATTAAAAAAGGCTCCTTACAGAGCCCTTTCTTTAAATCCTATGCATTATTTTCTTTATTTTTTAATTCTCTTTTCTTTTTAGTCATAAGACCACCAATACGCCCTGTTTCTTTAGGTGTAAGGCTCTTCCATCCACCTTCTTGCACTTTATCTAAAAGACCTAATTCCTCTGCAATTTCAAGCTTCATCTTTTGGTCTGGTGATAAAGCATCAAATAACTTCTCTTTAGTATTATCCATGTTTTTCATAGAATTACCTTCCTTTTTTTGTATTCATGTTCTAAAGTATGGATAATTTATCTTAAAAATATACACCCTCACCCTACTTTTTCAGCTTTTATGCATTTTTTTAGTTTTTTAGCATATAATATGTGCATCATCAATCTTTTTATAATTTAAAATAGTATTTAATTATCTATAATATTGACACCCGTTATGCGTCATGTTATGATTAGACACAATTGAATAACATTAATCATTCATGTAGAGGCGCGATACTTATGAGTAGAATTTAGGATTCTTACAAGAGAAGTTGACTACTTTCAAAAGGAAGCATCGCCGAAGGGTAATGTGCTTGTACACTTTATTCCTGGGTGTATAGTGAATAGCTATACAACTGTCACCTTTTGCTATACAATAGGTGGTGTGCTACTGTGTTTAAATGATTCTTGTAAATGAAGTTTACATCATCGTATTCACAGCCAGCTACCTATTAGCTGGCTTTTTGTTATTTATTTTAAAATATTAGGGAGGATCTCATCATTATGAAAAAAATTAATTTAGCGGTGGTAGGCGCAACTGGCATGGTAGGACGTACATTTTTAAAGGTTTTAGAAGAAAAGAATTTACCTATTGAGAATTTTTATGTTTTTGCTTCAGCTCGTTCAGCAGGCTCTACTCTTACTTTTAATGGTAAAGAATACACTGTTCTTGAACTTAATGAAAATAGCTTTAAAGATTATCAAATCGATATTGCTCTTTTCTCAGCAGGTGGTAGCACAAGCTTAAAATACGCTCCTATTGCAGCAGAAAGTGGATGTATTGTTATTGACAATAGTTCTGCATGGCGTATGGATCCTAACGTTCCTCTTGTTGTGCCTGAAGTAAATCCTGAAGATATTAGAAATCATCAAGGTATTATTGCAAATCCTAACTGCTCTACTATACAAGCTGTTGTTGCACTTAAACCTCTCCATGAATACTATGGTATTAAGAGAATAGTTTATACTACATTCCAAGCTGTATCAGGTGCTGGTATGGGTGGATGGAGTGATCTTGAAGAAGGACTTAAAGGCCAGGCTCCTAAAAAATTCCCTCATCCTATTGCAAACAACTGCTTACCTCATATTGATGTTTTCTTAGAAAACGGTTATACAAAAGAAGAAATGAAAATGGTTGAAGAAACTCGTAAAATCCTTCACGATGATACACTTCGTATTACAGCAACAACTGTTCGTGTTCCTGTATTCAATAGCCACAGTGAAAGTATTAACGTAGAACTTAGCAAACCATTTGAAATAGATGAACTTGTAAACAGACTTAGTACATCAGAAGGCATTACTGTTCAAGACGATTTAGCTAACAATGTTTATCCTTTAGCAATCAATGCAACAGGGCATGATGAAGTCTTTGTTGGACGTATTCGCCGTGATGAAAGCCTTGATAACGGTATTAACCTTTGGGTTGTAGCCGATAACATTCGTAAAGGTGCTGCAAGTAATGCCGTACAAATCGCTGAATGGATTATCGCAAACATGATGTAAACATGATGTAAAAGTGAAAGGACTGATGATAAATGATTTTTAAAGGTGCAGGTGTAGCAATCGTTACACCATTTAACGAAGACGGAAGTATTAACTTTAATAAACTTAGAGAAATAATTGATTTTCAAATAGAAAACGGTACAGATTCTATCATTATCTGTGGTACAACTGGCGAAGCTTCTACTATGACAGATGAAGAACATCTTGAATGTATTAGAGTTGCTGTAGAACAAACTGCTAACCGCGTACCTGTTATTGCTGGTACTGGTAGCAACGATACACATCATGGTATAATCCTTACAAAACGTGCTAAGGAACTTGGGGTTGATGCTACACTTCAAGTTACACCATACTATAACAAAGCAACTCAAAGAGGACTTATCGAACACTTTAAAGCAATTGGTGAGGCTACTGACCTTCCTATGATTCTTTATAATGTACCATCCCGTACAGGTCTTAATATGACTCCTCAAACAGTATATGAGCTTTCAAAACTACCTTATGTTGTAGGGATTAAAGAGGCAAGTGGTAACCTTTCACAAGTAGCTCAAATTGCACGTCTATGTGGTCCTGACTTTGCTATTTACTCAGGTAACGATGACCAAATCATTCCTACACTTTCTCTTGGTGGTGTAGGCGTTATCTCTGTACTTTCAAACGTAGCACCAAAGCAAACACATGATATGGTAGACCTTTACCTTAAAGGTGATACAAAAGAAGCGCTTAAACTTCAATTAGACTATTTACCAGTGATTGATGCACTATTCTGTGAAGTAAATCCTATTCCAGTTAAAGCTGCTATGAATATCATGGGCTTTGAAGTAGGCCCTTGTAGATTACCACTTACAAATCTTGAATCAGCAAATGAAGAAAAAGTTACAGCTGTTCTTAAAGCAGCTGAACTTATTTAATGTTTCTTACAGAAAGGGTGATGCACATGACCAATATCTTAATGCATGGCTGTAATGGTCGAATCGGTCAAGCAATCGTTCGTATCATTAAAGACCATCCAAACTTAAATCTAGTAGCCGGTGTAGACCCTAACCTTTCTATACCGAATACATTCCCTGTATTTGATCATATTAGTGCTTGTAATGTGCCTGTTGATGTAATCGTAGACTTCTCTACTGCTTCAGCAGTTAGACCACTTCTTGAACATGCTATAACTAAGAAAATCCCTGTCGTTGTATGTACAACAGGACTTTCTGATGAAGATATCGAATTTGTTCACGAAGCAAGTAAGCATATTCCTGTATTCTTCTCAGCTAATATGTCACTTGGTGTAAATTTACTCATTACACTTGCTAAACGTGCTACTGAAGTACTAGCTGATAGTGGTTTTGATATTGAAATTATTGAAAAACATCACAATCAGAAAGTAGATGCACCAAGCGGTACAGCTCTTGCTATTGCAGATGCTATTACAGGTACACTAGATGAAAAATACGCACTTCGTTACGACCGTTCAGGCGTACGTGAAAAACGTCCTAAAAATGAGATTGGTATACACGCTATACGTGGTGGTACAATCGTAGGAGAACATGATATTCTCTTCGCTGGAAACGATGAAGTCATCACCTTATCTCACTCTGCAACTTCAAAAGAAGTTTTTGCTGTAGGTGCCCTTAAAGCAGCTGCCTTCCTTCATGGCAAAGGAGCTGGACTTTATAACATGGAACATCTTTTAGACAGTTAATAAAAGTGGCTATTGCTTCGTGCAATAGCCACTTTTATTATACTTTATATTATTCATTTTCTACTTTTATTTCATTCTTTACTTCTGCATTAGCTTGAATATCTTCTTCTAACATAGAAGCAAGTTTACCAACAAAAATGAGTACTGAAGGTACAATGGTCATAATTAAACTTGCTGTTATGCCATATTGACTGATCACTTTAGTTGTCTCTCCTGTTGCCTGTCCTATTTCCTTACACATGACGCCAATAAAGGAAGTAGCCACTGGTAAGATATATCTTTCATAAATACCAATATCCCATATAAACAGCATACCTAAAGCATACATAATCATAGCACTTACTGATACAGATATGCAAGATAAGAACTGTACAATCTGTAAGTTTATATTACGGCAAGCTCTTCCTACTAAGAAATATACAAGAAAGATGGCAAGTGTCATACCTACTGCAAATAAGTTTTTCATCTTTATATCACTCATAAAAGCTGGATTCATAGCTGCAAATGTATAGGTTGCCATAAACAAGTAAAAATGCACGCCCCATACAAGCACAATATTATAACAAAACTTAATAACACTACTTTCACTAGCTGCCATACTACGCCCTATCTCTAATGCTAGTATACTTACTACTACAAATCCAATCAGCAAAACTGCCACTATAATATCTCTAGATATTTCTTGATCCATAAGGAGTGAAATTTTATTTAAAGGTTGGTAAATCTGTGGTACTATCTTTTTAAAAAGTGCCATAAGCTTTGCACTCTTTAGTATCCGGGCTACTATATACATGGTGGTACCTACCCCATAGGGAAGTATAACAGCTATACGCCCTGCCCATTTATCTCCATGCCTTTGCATAAACCCTATTATCATATACATAGCCAAAGTTCCTAAAACGAGTAACTCTGGTGTATAACTAAACAACTCTACATTCTGTCTTACGAGTAAAATTAGTAATAAATAAGCCCCTACACCGATGCCAAAATTAACCCACGTGTTTTTATTTCGCATACGTATCCCCTCTTACTTTTATCAGGTGTACTTCTTAATACTCTATTCCCTCTCGTGCCATTACACCTTTTTCCATAGGATGTTTAACAGCTTCAATATGGCTTATATAATCTACTTTATCTTTTAATACATCTGGCAATACTCTTCCTGTAATAACAAGTTCCATAAATTCTGGTTTTTCTTCAACCAAGCTTTGAAGATCTTTAACATCCGCAAAGCCTTTTTCAATTACGCCAAGCACTTCATCAAGAATAAGAATATCGCATTCCCCTGTATCCATAACTTTCTTTGCAAATTTAAGTGCCATATGAATTTCTTGTGCAAGTTCGCTCTTTTCTTCATCTGTAAGTGTCCAAGTAAAACCGCGTTCTTTTTCAAAGTGGAACACTTTAAACCCTGGTTCTAGTGTTTTTAAAAGTCTACATTCGCCTGTATTATCATTTTTTAAGAACTGGATCATGATTACCTTTAAATTACTACCTAATGCACGTATACCTAATCCTATAGCTGCTGTGGTTTTTCCTTTTCCTGGTCCACAGTATACCTGTGTAAGCCCTTGTTCCATTATAGTCACCTCTTTATTTATATATCTAAAATATTCCCTTGCTCTTTTAAATAACTTTGTCGTGTTTTATAATCTGGCATTACCTTAGCAATTGCCTCCCAAAAAGCTTTGCTATGGTCAAAATATATTAAATGCATGACCTCATGCAATACTACATACTCAATCACTTCTATTGGTGCACTCATTAATCTTATATTATAAGAAAGTCCACCTTTACTTGAACAACTTCCCCATCTCGTCTTCTGCTTTCTTAACGTCAATGAGCTGTACTTACAACCTAATAAATTACAATATTTATCTGTTAGTGCCGTAAATAATTTTAAAGCTTGTTCTTTAGTATACGTCTCTAATTGAGTTTTTATAAGAAAGTGATCTTTTTTATTAGGTGTTACAATTGTAAGTACGCCATCTGCTACACTTACTGCAGCTTTCCCAGTCGGTTCTTCATCAATGCATACCTGAAGCTTTTCGCCTAAGTATAAGATTTCTCCATTATGAATCCAATCTTTTTGCTTAGCTAAATTCTCTTTATCTCTAATAGTCTTATTAATCCAGACCTCATGTTTTGTAACGATTTTATCAATCTCCTCATTTGAAATATAATAAGGAGCCTTTACAACAATACTTAAGTCATCTTCAATATGAATTGTAACAGATTTTCTTCTTTGCCTAATAATCTTATACATACTTTCTCCTTTCTATGTAAAAGATTATACTCTAAAATTCAAACATTTTCTATATATATCATACAAAAAGCAAGGCATATCCTACGCCTTGCTTTTTACGTTTTATTCTACTTTATGAAGTTCTTCAGCTTGAGCAGTCTCATCTAAAATTTCCATTTTAGAAATAGATACTTCATAGGCTACCTTGCTAATAGCCTCTCCTGTCTCTAGCTTCTTCTG
>JAHLFD010000124.1:0-6986 GCA_018883975.1 Candidatus Niameybacter stercoravium | reverse complement strand
GTTTTTTAAATTAGGAAGTGAGGATTTAACACAAACTTCATTAGAAAAGAAGTGCTATGAGAAAGTTAACTTACCTCATAGTGTGACACTTACACCAGCCATATCAAGTGGAGGCATTAATTATCAGGGGGAATGTGTTTACTATAAAGCTTTAACATTTACAGATGAAGAAAAAAATAAAAAAATTATTTTAGAATTTGATGGAGCTATGGGTGTTACAGAAGTTTATCTAAATGGTAAATATTTTACAACCCATTATTGTAGCTACTTGCCTTTAGTCATAGATATTACAGATGAAGTAAAGTTCAATGAAGAAAATATTATAGCACTTAAACTAGATAACTCTGACAATGGAGATGTACCGCCGGGAACCCCTCAGTCTAGTTTAGATTTTACATATGAAGGCGGACTTTATAGAGAGGCAAGAATGCATATAGTAGATAAACTTTATGTAACACATGCACTTCTAGCAGATGAACAAGCTGGAGGAGGTCTATTTGTATCTTATGAAGACGTATCGGAAGAACGTGCTACTATAAAGATTAAAACGCATATAAAAAATGAAGTAAAAGAGGCCAAGACCTTTAAGCTTATCCATGATCTCATAGATCAAGAAGGAAGTAATGTGCAGACTTTAATAAGTGAGCATAGGCTGAATATGGATGAAGCAAAGCATTTTGAGCAAGATATGGAGGTTAATGCGCCTCAGCTTTGGAGTATGGAAAGACCATATTTATATAAGCTTGTTACTTCTATTGTAGAGGGCGATACATGTTATGATAAGATTACAACAACTATAGGGATTAGAACTTTCCAGTTTACAGTAGATAAAGGCCTTTTATTTAATGGTAAATCAGTAAAGGTGCCAGGTGCTAACTATCACCATACAACGGTTTATATAGGGAATGCTATGCCAGCGAGTTTATTAAGACGTGATGCATTAAAGCTTAGACAAGCAGGCTTTAAAAATATCAGATCACATTACCCGCTTACACCAGCTTTTGTAGATGCTTGTGATGAATATGGAATGACCATGATTGTAGGAGCACCAGGATGGCAGTGGTTTAAAGAAGGCATTTTTGAAACTTACGCCAAAGATAATGTAAGAAAGATGGTCAGATGGCTTAGAAATCATCCAAGTATTTTAATATGGGAACCTTTGCTTAATGAAAGCTATATGCCAGAGGATTTTAAAAAAGCTGTACATGATATTGTGCATGAAGAGTATCCGTATAAGGACTGTTATACAGGATCTGATAATGACGTAACAGATATTTGGTATAAGGAATTTCCTGAGGATGACGTGGTAGAAGAAAAAGCTAGCCCCAATAAACCTGTTTGGGTGAGAGAGTATAATGATAGGCCAGATGATTGGAACAATCAAGGCTGCGCGTGGCGTGTGCCAAGAGGATGGGGAGAAGGGCCTATGCTGAAGACAGTGGAGCGTGCCCTTGGACAAGATGCCCAGTGTCAAAGACAAAATTATATAAATATGATTACGGATGAGACAATCTGTGGATATGGCTTATGGCCAGCTATTGAATATAACAGAGGTTATCATGTTGCACCTTGTTGGGGTGGTGTACTGGATTTATACCGTGTACCTAAATTTGCATATTACTTCTTCAAAAGTCAGCAAGATAGAGCAGAAAGTGGTGTGACTCTCTTTATTGCCAATTACTGGTCAGAAATTAGTTCAAATGATGTAGTTGTTTATTCTAATGCAGAGCGTGTACGTCTCTATCATAATGATATACTTATTGAAGAGATTGGACCAGATGACGTGAAGGTTCAGTATCCACCATTTACTTTCAAAGATATAAGAAACCGCTGTAAAAAGCGTGAACGCTCTGTAATTAAAGTAGAAGCTTTAGTAAATGGAGAAGTAGTGGCTACAGAGGTAAGACAGTCACCAGGTATTCAGAGACAGTTAAAGTTAGAAGCTGACTTTATGGGGATACCACTTAAAGCAGATGGTTCTGATATTGTAATGGTATACTGTAAAGTATTAGATGAAGAGGGGAATGTGGTACCATTTACTGCAGACCCATATCCTATTTTATTTACAGTAGAAGGCGAAGGAGAAATTATAGGAGATGCGAGTATCGGTGCAAATCCTATTTGTCCAGAAGGTGGTATAGCAACCATAATGGTGCGTTCTACTCAAAAAGCAGGACCTATTAAAGTTAAAGCAGAACTTTTCTGGAAGCAACCTATTGCAAAAGGTGTACAAGGAGATAGTCTTATTTTTGAATCAGTGAAATAGTTATTTTTTCAGTTCCTTCTGAATATATATAGTACAAGCATGGGCTATAGAATTGAGGAGGAGGAGCAGTATGGAAAGGTACGATAGAGACTACGGGCGTAGCAGAAATTATAGAAGTAGCAACAGGGGAAGAACTAGAGGAAGAAATAGAGGCTATAATAGACGATATACAAATGAGTCAGGTGGAGGCGGTTTTACTTTAATTATGCTACTTTTAATGATTGTAGCAGGTGCCTATCTTCTAAGTGGTGAGGATGGTAAAGACACTGTTAACGAATGGATTGGTAAGGCAAAGGTAGCCGTAAGTGAATTTATAACACCAACTCAGGAAGTAGCAGCAACACCACTTCCAAGTGATATGACGCCTTGTACAAAGGCTAATATTGCTAAAATTGTAGCCTATACTTTCTTAGAAGGCGAAACCATTGAAGACACAACTGGTGAGGACAAGTTGTGGTACAGCAAATACTATGAGTATCTTAAGAAAGATCCTAAATTTGCTTCTTTTGATGAAGCAGAAGCAATGAAAGTTATGACTTACAATGAAGCAAAGCAGTTTTTCTCAGATTTACTAGGTGATGGTGTAGGTGTAGAGGTGGCATCAGACAGAGAAATAGGAAATGAGCCGCTCACATTAAAAGAATTCCTAAAAGGCTTTGAACAGGCACTTGAACATGCCGGTAAAAAAGACTTATTAAAATATGAAGATCTGAGTATTTTAGCGACTACAAGTACCCATGAGGCTGTAGGACCTTGGCAGGTGCTTACAGATAAAGGGGTCTATGGTTTTGAAGGGTTGATTTTAGATCCTTTTATAGGCTATACTCTTCAAGCTGTTGTAAAAGGTGATGAAATACTAGGTATTGTAGATACACTAAGTTTAGAGGGCAAGATAGCAGAATGCTACATAGAGTCTGTAGGCTCTGGCCAGGCTACTGTAAAGGTAGGAGACTATACTTTGACTTATGAGAATCAAGTGGTAACAGACAATGAAGTAGGCAAAATTTGCAATGTTGTCTTACAAGACCATGCTATTGTAAGATGTGAAATTGTTAAAGAAGATGATACAGATACACTTTTACGTATGACAGAAAGCTATGTAGAGTTTGAAAAGGGAGGATGCCTCCCTTTTGCTCAGTTAGCAGTTTACGATGGAACAGGTAAAGATTTTTATAAAAATACAAGCCAACTTTTTTCAGGAATAAAGGCTACTTATACTATGCAGGATGGTATGGTCCAGACTATTAAAGTCGTAGATGATAATCTAGCCAATAGCATTAGAGTACTCATTTCAGAAGATGGTATAGGCACTTATAGCCATGACCAAGTTGTAGTAGGCAGTGATGCGGATTATACCCTTATTTATGGAGATCAAGTGAAAGGCTTTTTGGCAGGACAAGTTTTTAATGCAGATGAGTTTGCCTGGGAAATAGGGAAAAATAAAGTAACGCTTATTGCCAGTGAAGAGAAAGGCTTAGAAATACAGAGCATTACAAGGCAGGATAGACATCCTCTTTATAAGGGACAACTTGAGATTTATAAGGAAGAAGAAGGGTATACAGTCGTTAATAGTTTAAATTTAGAAGATTATCTAGCAGCGGTTATTCCAAGTGAAATGCCTACAGATTATGGTTTAGAAGCTGTAAAAGCTCAGGCTATTGCAGCAAGGAGCTTTGCAAAGGCACAGCAGAAATCTAACAAGTATATGAAATATGGTGCACAACTAGATGATACAGTTTCTACACAAGTTTATAATAATGTACCTGCTAATGATATTTCCTATGAGGCAGCTAAGTCTACAGAAGGGGAGGTTATGGTGTTTAATGACCGAATTATTAGTGGGAATTTCTTCTCTACCTCCTGTGGTTATACAGCTAATCATGGAGAGACATGGGCAGTGGGAGAAATCTTTCCTAACAATACACCTAGTTATTTAGTGGCAAGGCAGCAGTATATAGGTGAAAGAGCTGTAAGTGATATGACAGATGAAAAAGAAGCCTATAAATTCCTGGCTAAATCTGCAAAGGAAATAGATGCTTTTGATAAAGATTCACCTTGGTTTAGATGGCAACTTACCTTAGATGCAGCAGAGCTTGAACATGTTGTGAATTCTAATCTTTATAATCTAACTACACATTATGCCAATATGGTGAAAGTTAAAGATGGCGATAAATGGGTTATTGGAGAAATCAACAATATGGGCAAGGTGAAAGATATTCAGATCACAAAGCGCGGTGAAGGTGGCAACATTATGGAGCTTATTGTAGTAGGAGAAGAGTGTACCATTAAAGTAGGTACAGAATATCTTATTAGAATGCTCTTTGCACCAATTCAGAAAGACAGCACCAAAGATCCTATTGTTATTGCAAGACAAGATGGTAGTGAAATTCAGAACATGGCCCTCTTACCAAGTGCCTTCTTCAGTCCAGATATTAGTTACAATGATAAAGGCTTTATCAGTAAGGTAACCTTCTATGGCGGTGGCTATGGACATGGTGTAGGCATGAGCCAGAACGGTGCCAAAGGCATGGCAAGTCGTGGTTATACCTGTAAAGAGATATTACGTCACTACTATAGCGGGGTAGAGATTAAGAAGATGTAGAAAAGTTAAGTGGCAATGTTACATTGTAGAATAACAGCAGGAAAGCCTCCTCTTAATAAAAAGAGGGGGCTTTAATCATTAAATTATACAAAATGGATTAAGTTTTTATTACATTATAAAAAATAAAATTATTGATTGAGAATTTAAAGGTATAATAATAAAAATAAGAGGAGGGAGAATTATGAAAAAATATCAATTATGGATAGGTGCTTTATGCTTGATACTGGGGACAACCATATATGCACAAGATATCAGTATCTATATGGACAGTAAAAGCACCAAAATGGATGTAGCTGTACAGCTTAAAGAAAATAGTGTCTATGTGCCAATCAGTTTTATCGCAAAAGCATTAGGAGCAGAAGTTAAATGGGAAGATCCAAAGGTCATTATAACAAAAGGAGATGACCAAATTGTCTGCACCATAGGGAGTAAAGTAGCTTATAAAAATGGGAGTCAGGTCCAACTAGATAAGGCACTCTACCTTGCCAATAATCGTACCTTTATGCCTTTGCGTAGTATAGGTGAATTATTAGATTGTACTGTAGATTATCAAAAGGAAAATCAAAGTATTTATATAGAAAAACGCATTAATGACCTCATCACCTCACCTAAAATAGTACTTTTAAACCATAATTCAAACTATGTGACTATTCCAAGAAAATGGAATGGACAAGTAGATGATAGATCTATTGATGAGGTAATCGGCATAACACCTGAAGCTGGAACTAATATTTATAGACCACAAGTTAATGAGACTTTTAAGGTTGATTTTGGGAAACCTGAACCTGATAAAGTAACGGTGAAAATGGCTTATCTTAATCAAGACGTAGAGTGTGTGATGGAAGAAGAAGTTCCTGTTATAAAAAATGGACATATTTATGAGTTCATCCATCAACCTATTCCTGATCCAGAGGATGCTTTTGGAGGAAGAGTTTATAGTATTCAAGCGACTTGGGGAGACAATATATGTGAGTATGCCTTTATAGTAGATAATAAATGGAATTTCATAGCTTATGATAGACTTGAAGAAAAGATGAAAGCACTTCATGTATTAGATTATTGCGTTGTAGGTAATTGGGTTTACTATGTAACTTTAGGAGATCAAGAAGGTTTTCACAAAATGTTATTAGACGGGACACAAGATACGGTGATTTGCGATTTTAGTCAAGTAGGTAGCTTAAATGGGAGTACCTCTGTCACTTCAGAATATAAAGGAGACTCTATTCTGTACAAGGTTCAGCAGCTTAGACAATATGATGGCAATGGACAATTGGATCCGGAGCGACCTGCCTACTACTATAAATTAGATTTACAGAACCACACATTAGAGCCAGTTGAGCATTAGTAAGTATCTGTGAAATAAGAGGTGGGGACTATGAATAGAATTAGTATGATTTGTTTAGGTGTCAGAGATATGAAAAAATCCATTTATTTTTACAGGGATGGATTAGGTTTTAAGATGAATGAAACAGAGGATAATCCAGCTATAATCTTTTTTAATACAACTGGTACTAAGTTTGAGCTCTATCCACTAGATCTTTTAGCCCAAGACATTAGCCAAGATCAGCCACCTCAAATAGGAGCAGGTTTTGGAGGAATAACTTTGGCCTATAATGTAAGAACTAAGGAAGAGGTAAATCAGATTATTGAACTTGCAAGAAAGGCAGGCGCAACTATTGTAAAAGAACCTCAAGATGTGTTCTGGGGTGGTTACCATGCTTACTTTTCAGATCCTGATGGACATTATTGGGAAGTGGCTTGGGGACCTACATTTAATTATGATGACCAAGATATGCTTGTCTTTTAAGAAAAATTGATAAACGAGGGGGATATCAATATGTGTAAGCGTATGTATCTAGAAAAATATATTTCTGAAAAAGACTTTTCAGGTTACTGGAATTTGGTTTCAAATGAAAAGGCAATGCGCATGAATTATGGGAGAGTATTTACAGAGGAAGAAGCAAGGCAGTTAAAGAATTCTCTTAGAGCATGGCTTTAAATCACAGGAAGTTTATGAAATAGAGGATAGTTCCTTGGCGGAGAGATTTGTTAAAAATAAATAATAACATTGACAAAACGAACTAGTCAGAATATAATGGGCAAAAATATAAATATGAA
>JAHLFD010000001.1:0-20865 GCA_018883975.1 Candidatus Niameybacter stercoravium | reverse complement strand
GTACTATATACTAGGCATTGAACTCATTTATATAGGTATTCAAATTGCTTTGTTTAAACAGCATTATGAATGGATTAAATATGCAGGTCTACTAAAAAGTATTTATTTATGTACTTATTTGGGACTGATTTTCAGACACGAACTTTATAAAGAAGCTTTAGTTGGTTCTGGATGTGTTTTTTTAGGAGGCTTATGCAATGACATAGCTATAAAAGTCAATGGAGGGAAAATGCCTGTATTTCCAACTTTGACTTATTTGACAGGATATGCATCTCCAGAAGCTTTTGAAAAAGCTAGGCAAGTAGCAAATGATTTTCATATTCTAGGCAGTGACCAGACTAAGTTAAAGTGGTTGACAGACTGGATTGATCTAGGCTATAGCGTACTAAGTATTGGTGATGTACTGATTAGACTATTTGTTGTACTTGTTTTATATGGGGCGATTAAAAATATTAATAGTTCCCTGAGTCAAGAGAAAAAAATATAGGGGTAAAAGAGAAGAAATGTTAAAAGTAACGTTGATAGAATTTATTTTAAGAGGTATTCCAGAGGCTTTTATCCATCTTTTTGCTATGTATGCTTTTACTGGAGCAAAATTGGACAAGCGTCGTTATGTTAATACAGGAATAATTTTAGCGATAATGATGCTATGTATTAGGTTTTTACCAATTAGCTATGGTGTTCATACCATCCTAATCATTATGGCTATGATTACCCTATCTATTACACTTAATAAACTAGGTATTATAGAGACTATCCGTGCAGCTATTATTAATGTCATTGTACAGTTTTTAGCAGAGGGGATTAATATGCTATTAATCCAGGGAATATTTAGAAAAAGTGTACAAGAAATAGTAAGTGATCCAATTACAAAGGTTATTTATGGTATACCATCCCTTATAATCTGGATGTTAGTTATATTTATCTACTATAAGTGGATAGGTAAAAAGGAAGGGAAAAAGTCATGATTGATAAGATGTGCGCTAGACTTTCCAATAAAATAGGTAAGGAATTACAAGTCAGTGAGAATGAAAAGGCAGTTATCCATTATGGATTATTTGCTATTATTCATACAAGCATTTCTATAGGAGCTATTGTACTAGCAGGGATTCTTTTGGATGTACTTATACCTGCACTTATACTATCTTTAACAACAGTTATTCTTAGAAAATACTCAGGTGGGGCACATGCTAGTTCACCTGAGTCATGTGCCATTATAGGTGTTATTATTTCAGTAGGAGGTGCATGGTTATTATCTAAAATGCATTGGAGCTTAATAGTTGTAACAATTAGTGTAATGGTTGTATTTATTTTGGGGTTTTATAAAATCTATCAATTAGCACCTGTTGATAGTATGGCAAAACCTATCAGAAAGCAAGAAAAGAAAGAAGCGCTTAAAAAGAAATCTATATTTACTTTAGGAGTCTACTTAGTAGGAATAATAGGTTTGCTAAGTATATATTTAACCAAACAGAAAGATATAGTATTAGTCTGGGTTATGTGCATATGCATAGGTATACTTTGGCAAATTCTTACTCTTACGCCTCTTGGACATCTTATAGTAGAAAAAATAGATTTATTTTTAATACATACTATTTTAAAACGAAAAGGAGAAGGTACAGATGAAAAAAATTAATGCAAAAGTTTTAATGACACTTGCAGCTGTAGCAACAGTATTTGCATCTCTTGTATCTACATCAGCATGTTTTTGGTTTACTTATCAACCAGAAGAGCCTGAATGCTTAAGAGACTAGTTAATAAAGATCGGTTTTTACCGATCTTTATTTAGTGTAAAGTTAAGTGAGAGGGAAGTGAACATGCATAAACGACTAGAAGATACAAAGTATGAACAGGTTAATAATATACTTGTAGTTGTTAAGTTATCTGCCTTGCTATTTTGTGGGATTATTTATTTTAAATATTTAGCTACACAAACAATTACTGGTAGTCTAGAGGAGTATGGCTCAGCTTTTTCTATGCTATTTATAGCTTTGTTCTTACTTGGTATTTATTTAATATGGGCAACTGTAGCTGTTAGACGATTTAGTGAGAAAAGAAAGAAATATAAACAAGTTATTGAAAATTGCATTTTTATAGCTATTTTTTTTGTAATGATTCTTATATCAGGTGGACCTGATAGTCCGCATAAGTTTTTATTTTTATTTACTATTATGACTACAACGATTCAGTCGGGCATGAGAAATGGGATGGTTATGGCAGCTATATCAGCGATACTTGTATTAATAGTAGATTTAATATTTTTTCCAGCTGTAGCGGTTAATCCTTATTTTGAAGATGACCTTATTTTAGTAGGTATATTTGCCTTAACGGCTTGTACGTTAGGCTATTATGTTAAACTTGGTAATGAGCATATAGAAGAGCTAAAAGAAATGGTAAATCGGGATGGCCTTACAAGTGTGTATAATCATCGTTTTTTTCAGGATGCATTAAGAGAAAACATTCATGTAGCGTCTCAAACCGATCAGCCTATTTCTATGCTTTTCTTAGATATAGATAATTTTAAACATTATAATGACCTAAATGGGCATCAAAAAGGTGATGAGGTTTTAAAAGAAGTTGCCAAGCTCATCGAAGGTAGTGTAAGAAAAGGAGATATAGTAGCAAGATATGGTGGAGAAGAATTTGCTGTTATTTTGCCTAATACAGATAGAGAAGAAAGTATTAAAGTAGCTGAAACAGTTAGAAAAAAAGTGCAAGACACTTATCTTATGGGTCAGGAAAATCAGCCTACAGGAAATCTTACTATTTCAATAGGTATAGCTACTTATCCAGATAACGCTAAGGATGAACTAGAACTTATTAAAAGTGCTGATGATGCCTTATATAGAGCTAAATTTTTTAAGAAGAATCGCGTAGAAGTCTATGTATCTGTAATAGATGAGTTAAAGCGAGAAATTAGTGATGATCATAATGAACTAGTAACTTCTATTAAGACGCTTATTAGCGTTATTAATGCGAAGGATAAATATACTTATGGACATTGTGAGCGTGTAGTCATGTATAGCCGAATTATAGCAGACTATTTAGGGCTTAGTGAAAAAGATAAGAAAACGCTCGTGTATGGAGCTTATATGCATGATATAGGTAAGATTAATATCCCAGAGCAAATTCTTAATAAGAAAATGCCTTTAGATCAGGATGAATGGAGAATGCTTAAGAAGCATCCAGAACATGGTGTAGAAATTATAAAAACAGTAGATTCTTTAAAAGAAATTATACCACTTATTTTACATCATCATGAAAAATATGACGGTACAGGCTATCCAAATGGTATGAAGGGAGAAGAGATTCCTTTATTAACACGTATACTTACTATAGTTGATAGTTTTGATGCTATGACATCCAATAGACCTTATCACACAAGACGTAAAAGTGATGAGGATGGATTTGCAGAACTTAGAGCCTGTAAAGGTACACAGTTTGACCCAGAACTTGTAGAAGCTTTTATTAAAGCTTTAACCATAGCAAAACAGGAACTTGAAATTTATAATTAGATGAAACAGTGATTTATAAGCCTTGATGAATAAAAGCCATATATAGCTAGAGAGTTTGCACTAGTTATATATGGCTTTTCGTATAAGAAAAGATGTTATTTTTTATACGTTATCAATGTTACAGAAAGCAAAAGGAAGAGGGAACCAAGATTTGATAAGCATATTTTTCTCGTGGTGATAATCTATATATACTTGAAGGGGATCGCATAAAAAGTGGGTAGCCTCTAAATGGGTTAAAGATAAGTCTGCTTCTAGGGTGGTTGGCATGACGTTGATATTTTCCCCCACTTCAATAAGAAGTTTTTCAGTTCCTTGAACTTCCAGTACAAGATGCCCTTTTTCTAAAACTGTATAACTCTTTTTTAAATTTAAAAAGGCGTTAATAAAGTTTTGGTAGTTTAAGATATTTAAGCAGGTAGAAAGCCTAGTAGTATACCCTTCACAGATGTTTATAAGCAGTTTAATAAGTGCTGTTTCATATGTATTAAGGTAAATAGTGCATTCATTCCAAGATAAAGTTTGCATAAGTGAGGCTAATGCTGGAATAAGTAAGTCAGAATTAGAGAGATAAAAGTCTTCTATACAGTTATTTTTATAAAGGACATAGCCACATAGTTCATTTTTGTTGTATACAGCAAAGGATTCATTCTTCCAGCTTCTGCAAATAGATATAAAGTTTTGGAATGAGCGTGTACTAAAAAGTGGTTTTGAATGATGCATTTTATGGATACAAGATAAAGTAGAAGTATCTAATGTATCAAAAGATTTAAAGGTGAAATCAGGTGAAGCAACTATATGGTGATGTCTTAAATTAGTAGCAGTAAGTGTAAAGTTTAGATGAGTCCCACTAGGTGTAAAACCAAAATATTCATAGCGCTGTTTTTGACCGCTAAGAACGGCGAAGTCGGCTTTTTCTTCATGCATTTCAGCTAAGGCATTTGCCATAAGTTGTTTCATGTAACCTTTACTTCTTGCATCAGGGTCTACGCAAACTGTGCCAATACCAAAGCCTTTAAGATTATAGTCAAGTACATGAAGGTCCAAAGGAAAAGAACCTACAAGGGCTTTAATACCATCCTCTTCTTCAGCAAGAAAGTGGGAAGTGGCTGTATTAACAGAAGGTGAGTAAAGTTTAGGAAGAAGTGAAGGAAAATCTGTACCAAATACATAATTACCTAAATGAATAATAGCTTCTTGATCATTTGATAGGCCTTTTCTATAAAGTGTCATAAAAACTCCTTTTGGTATTTTAAATTTTTTTATTATATTATAATATTTTATTATATGTAAAACAATATATATTAAGAGGAGTTTATATGAAAGTATTACTAGAGATAATAGCACTTATAGTAGTAGGTTTTTTGTTAGTTTTAACCTTGGAATTAAGTTTTTCAGCTATCTTTATGATCGTAGTTTTATGGCTTGTTTATGGGATAGTTATAGTAAGGTGGTTAGCATACTCTTATAAGAAGAAGTGGTTATATATTTTATCAAAAATATATATGTGGGGAATAGCTATTTTTATTGGTTCATTTATCTTAATAGAAGGATTTCTTCTCTATAATATAGGACATCATCAATCAGTAGAGAGCTTAGAAGAAGTAGATTATATGATTGTACTAGGGGCTGGGCTTAGAGGAGAAGATGTATCACCTACTTTAAAAGCTAGGTTAGATCAGGCGATAGCTTATTATAAGCTTCATCCCAAAACTATGATTATTGATTTTTTTAGAGTGAATGTTAATTATTAATAAAAAGATATAAAGGCTGTCACATAAAAGTGATAGCCTTTATATCTTAAACAATAATATGGGCACTACGTTTTTTAGCATTAGAAATAATTTGGTGGATAGCATTTAACTCTTGGGAGAGTTCATCTAGGCATTCTTTATCTACATTATAGTTTAAAAAGAATGTTTCAATTTCTTTGGTTGTTTCACCAATCATATTCGTAACATGTATAAATTGAGCAAAGTTGTGACTATGTTGGGCATTTCTAAATTTCTTAAGGTCACGTTTAATAAATTCTACAACTTGCTCTTCGTCAGAGAAGATACCTTCAGGGAGAGGGTAAGGTTTAATACGTTGAAGAAAATATTTATTTTTACCATTTATATTATAAGAGTAGGAGACTTCATGGTCTCCTTCTTTAAAGGTTACAAAGTACAAAATGCCCTGTACCTGTTGAACACTATCAGCACCGAGGCATCTAAGTCTTGCCTCAATGGTATCACCTTTAACAGATGAAGCATTCATAATAACACATCCTTTTCATTATAGAATTTAGGTAAAAAAAAGAAGTAAATAAACAGTAGAGATAATAATGGAAAGAATCATAAGCGGAAAGCCTACTTTGAAGTATTTTCCAAATGAGATTTTATAGCCATTACGTTCACCAATATTAGCCAGCACGACGTTAGCAGAAGCACCAATAAGTGTACCATTTCCACCTAGACAGGCGCCAAGAGATACGGCCCACCAAAGTGGTCTAATATCAATCCCTTGAGTACCCATTGTTAAAATGAGTGGAATAAGTGTAGCAACAAATGGGATATTGTCTAAGAAAGAAGATACAATAGCTGCTAACCAAAGGAGTAAGATCATAGTCATAATTGGTCTGCCTGATGTAAGGTCGATGAGCCAAATTGCAAGGCTATGAATAATACCTACTTCTTCAAGTCCTCCAACAAGGACAAAGAGACTTGCAAAAAAGGCAATGGTAGGCCATTCTATGCCGCAGATAATCTCTTCTACATCTTGTTTACCAATAAGTAGAAGGATGACAGCACCAGTTAAAGCTACTGTACTAGATTCAAGATCTAATGATTGATGTGTCACAAACCCTATTAAAATAAGTGCCATAACAATAAGACTTTTAATGAGTAAGGGTTTGTCTTTTATAGTTTTTTTCTCATCTAATGCTAAAATTTCTTCCTTATATTTATCATCTACCATTAAATCTTTGCGGTATAAGAAGTACAAAATAGCAATAGTAACAATGAGAATAACAAGAGCAGCTGGTCCTGTATGAGTAAGAAAATCATTGAAACTAAGCCCGGCAGCACTACCAATCATAATATTAGGAGGGTCACCTATTAAAGTAGAAGTGCCTCCAATATTAGAGGCTAATATTTCTGTAATAAGAAACGGTATAGGGTTAAGTTCAAGAATTTGTGTAATAACTAAAGTCATGGGACCAATAAGTAAGACAGTCGTAACATTATCAAGAGTAGCAGATAAGACTGCTGTAATAATAGCGAAGCTAATAAGGATTTTCCAAGCATCTCCTTTAGCTTTTTTTGCCGTATAAATGGCTATATATTCAAACAGGCCGGAGTTTTTGACAATAGACACAACAAGCATCATGCCGATAAGTACGCCTATTGTATTAAAGTCAATATAACCAATAGCGTTAGGAGCAGGTAAAATTTTAAGTAATACCATTAAAATGGCTCCACTCATAGCAGCTACTGTACGGTTGATTTTCTCAGTAATAATACAAAAGAGAACAACGAGAAAAATTAAAATAGCTATAATTTGAGTAACGTTCATAAAGTGTACTCCTTTCAAGAGTTTACATGATGTCTCTAAAAATTAATCTTTTTATAGGATTTGTTTTTAAGTATTTTTTCATACTTAAAACTATATTGTCAGAATAGTTTTGAATAAAACCTATTTTATAAAAAGTGAGGTCAGAATAGGAATAATAACTTTTTGGATGAAATAATGCAACTGCATAATTGAATAGAAGATTGTTTAAGCTATATCTAGTATGACTTAAAAGTTTTAGGCACGCTTATAGAAGATGGAGGGTTTGAAATGAATAAAAAGCATTACAAAAAAGCTTATAAAAAAGCGATAAAAAGATTTAATAGAAAATCTAGAAATAATACTAATATGGCTTTATTGACGGTAGGTGCAATAGCAGGTGGCGCAGCACTTGCAACCCTTGCTGTTAAGAGTAGTAAAAATAATCAAACTTGTAAAATAGCTCAAAAACAGCTTAATACACTTCAATATGAGGACTATGGAGATAGAGAAGTATACTTTATTGGCGGTGGTTTAGCATCTTTAGCAGGTGCAGCTTACCTTATAAGAGACTGCCATTTTAAAGGCGAAAATATTCATATTATAGAAGGATTGCATATTCTAGGTGGTAGCAATGACGGTGCAGGTAGTGAAGCTGATGGATTTGTATGCCGCGGGGGAAGAATGCTTAATGAAGAAACCTATGAGAACTTCTGGGAACTTTTTTCTAGTATTCCATCTTTAGATATGCCAGGAATGAGTGTTACAGAGGAGATTTTAAACTTCGACCACCATCACCCAACACATGCTCAGGCACGTCTCGTTGATAAAAATGGTAAAATCGTAGATGTGAAGAGTATGGGCTTTAATCAAGCTGACCGTATGGCCTTAGGTAAGCTTATGATTACGCCAGAAGAAAAGCTAGATGATATGACTATAGAAGAGTGGTTCGCTCATACACCTCATTTCTTTGAAACAAATTTCTGGTATATGTGGCAGACTACTTTTGCTTTCCAAAAATGGTCAAGCTTATTTGAATTTAAACGTTATATGAATCGTATGATTTTTGAGTTCTCTCGTATTGAAACGTTAGAAGGTGTAACACGTACCCCTTATAATCAATATGAATCTGTTATTCTTCCACTTAAGGCTTATTTAGATGCTCATCAGGTAGATTTCAGCATTAATGCTACTGTAACAGATATTGAATTTGCAGATGGTGAAGGTATTACAGCTACAGCGCTTTACATTGAAGATTCAGAAGGTGAAAAGGTCATTAAATTAAATAAAGGTGATGTATGTATTATGACCAATGGCTCTATGACAGATAGTGCTACCTTAGGTAATCTTCATACTGCGCCAGAATATAAACCTGAGGATCCAATTTCGGCTAAACTTTGGAAGAAGGTAGCAAGAAAGAAACCGAATTTAGGTGAT
Source organism: Candidatus Niameybacter stercoravium (assembly GCA_018883975.1). GTDB lineage: Bacteria > Bacillota > Clostridia > Lachnospirales > Cellulosilyticaceae > Zhenhengia > Zhenhengia stercoravium. The sequence goes on along the minus strand of JAHLFD010000001.1, from coordinate 12,385 downwards.
CCTAGTCCTTTCTTTGACTATCCAGAAGAAACGAACTGGGAAAGCTTTACTGTAACATGTAAGGGCAATAAGCTCCTTAAACTTATTGAACAATTCTCAGGTAATATACCAGGTAGTGGTGCTCTAATGACTTTTAAAGATTCTAACTGGTTAATGAGTATTGTTGTAGCAGCTCAGCCACACTTTAAGGCGCAAGCAATGGATACAACTATTTTCTGGGGATATGGCCTTTATACAGATCGTATGGGGGATTATGTGCAAAAACCAATGCGTGAATGTACGGGTAAAGAGATTCTTATAGAACTTTTACATCATTTACACTTAGAAGATAAGCAGGAAGAGATTTTAGAAACGATTATTAACGTAATTCCATGTATGATGCCTTATATTGATTCTCAGTTCCAACCTCGTAAAATGACAGATCGTCCAAAGGTTGTCCCAGAAGGTTCTACTAACTTTGCTATGATTAGTCAGTTTGTAGAAATTCCAGAGGATATGGTCTTTACAGAAGAATACTCTGTAAGGGCTGCACGTATTGCAGTATATACTTTATTTGATGTAAAAGATAAAAAGATATGTCCGGTAACACCATATAAGAAGGATCCAAAGGTTTTAAAAGAAGCTCTAAAAACATCTTATAAATAGAAGATGAGGAAGGAAGCATGAAAGTATATTAAATAAAAAAGAGAAGTAGAACTCAGTAAATGAGTTGTACTTCTCTTTTTCATAGATACGCACATCTAGTATATTAGAGTGCTTTGCTTGCTTCTACAGCAGCGCGAATATCTTTATAAAGTGCAATAATGGCTGGATCTTCTGGTGAAACTGGTAAGAATGGAAGTCTTGGATCACCTATTGGACAGCCATCTAAGCCGATAATTGTTTTGCATGCACCATACATAGATGGGAAGCTGCAAAGGCGATAAATAAATGCAGTGATTGTATTTTGTAGCTCTTGAGCTTTAGCAATTTCACCACGTACAATGAGTTCTTCTAGTTTAAGGTAAAGCTCTGGCATGGCACCATATGTGCCACCGATACCAGCATCAGCACCCATTAAACGACCTGCTAAATATTGTTCATCAGGACCGTTGAAAACGATGAAGTCTTTACCACCTGCTTGTTTAAAACGTAAAATGTCATGGCAAGGTTCAGAGGAATTTTTTATCCCTGCAACACGCTCGTTTTCAAGCATACGATTAAATAAGTTCATAGAAAGATTAAAGCCTGTAAGCTGAGGAATATTGTAGATAAAGAAAGGAAGGTCAGCTGCTTCAGTAATAGTGCTCCAGTGACGGTAAACACTTTCTTCACTTGGTCTATAGTAAACACAAGGTACAGCAGAAGTAGCAGCAGCGCCAACTTCTTCAGCATGTTTAGCTAGTTCAGCAGCGTGTCTGCTAGAAGGTGTACCTACATGAACAATAATATTCATTTCTTTACCGGCTTCATCTATTACTGCTTCCACAACCTGTTTGCGTTCATCATGGTCAAGTAAGAAACCTTCACCTGTACTGCCACATACATACATGTTTTTAACACCTTTATTAATATAGTAGCGAGTAAGTGCCTTCGTTGCTTTAAGATCAATATCACCTGTAGAAGTAAAAGGTGTATTAAGTGCGATAGTTACATTTCTAAATTGAGAAGTATTATATTTTGACATTTTAGAGCCCCCTGATTTTTATAGGTTAGAAATATATCATAAAATTATCATAGCATCACTAAAATTGGAAATCAATAAAAAGAGAAAAAATTTTCTAATTTAGCAAATACAAATTAGAAAAAAGAAAATAATTTTCTAGGTTAGATAAAAAGTTCATAGGTGAAGATTAAAACTAGAAAGAAATAGTATAAAATAAATAAATACGGCAAGAAAAAAGGAAAAAAATTTCCGAGAACTATTGAAAAAAACTTTTTTTTATATTACCATTTATTCAGAAGAAAATATATAATTCTGAAGGAGGAAGAGCTGTGACACAGTCAATATTAGAAAAACTTAAAGGTGGACTAGTGGTATCATGCCAAGCTCTTGAAAATGAACCTTTACATAGTTCTTATATTATGTCTAGAATGGCCTATGCAGCCTATTTAGGTGGTGCTGTTGGGATTAGAGCAAATACAATAGAAGATATTACAGAGATTAAGAAGGTGGTAGACCTTCCTATTATAGGTATTATTAAAGAGGAGTATGAAGATTCAAAGGTATATATTACTCCAACTTTAAAAGAAGTCCAGGCACTTGTAGAATGTGGTGTAGATATTATTGATATAGATGCCACTGATAGAATAAGACCAGATGGTAAAACTCTAGATGAATTCTTTAAAGAGGTAAGAACACTTTATAAAGATCAACTCTTTATGGCAGATTGCTCAAATTATGAAGAAGGTATGCATGCAGCAGAGATTGGGTTTGATTTTATCGGAACAACTTTGCATGGATATACTGACTATACAAAAGGGGTAAGCTTACCTAATTATGATTTAGTTCAAGCACTTGTAAAAGATTGTGGTAAACCAGTTATAGGTGAGGGTGGTATTTGGAGCCCAGAACAATTAAAAAGAGTAATGGACTGTGGCGTATTTACGGCAGTGGTTGGTACAGCCATTACAAGACCAATGGACATTACAAAAAAATACGTTGAAGCACTTAAAGCGTAGGTAAAGGAAATGGGTTTTTAGTCAATGCTATGGCGCTTCCTAAACAAGCTGAGTTTGCAACCAATTATAGTGTTATTATAGCTGGAGCAACGCTAGAGGCTATCCACTAGTGTATTAATATTTATATGCTTCCAAAAATACTTTACTCAAGGTATTACAATGGGAGCTGTTAAAGGATGATGAGGCATATGCCTCATCATTTTTTCGTAAAAGTAGCTAATATAGTTTTAATTAAAGGAGATAGAATATATGATTTATGATTTGTTAAAAAATATAGAACGTTATGAAGGTATTTCTAAAAATTTAGATACAGCTATTAAATTTATCAAGGAACATGATTTAGATGCCCTACCATTAGGAAGAACGGATATAGATGAGCATCGTGTCTTTGTTAATATAATGGAAGCTATGGCTAAATCAGAAGATGAAATTTATTTTGAAGTACATAAAAAGTATATGGATATACAAATTGACTTAGAAGGTATAGAAGCTATAGAAATAGCTGTAGGAGATTTAGAAGAGGTTACATCGTATGATGAAAGAAAGGATATAGGATTTTATAGATCAGGTACAAGTGTAAGATGTATAATGGGGCCAGGGAGGTTCGTTGTATGTATGGCAGAAGAGGCGCATAAACCTGGTATAGCATGTCAGGATGAAAGAGCTCTTAAAAAATGTGTTATAAAAGTAGCTGTAGAGGGGTAAGAAAGATGAAAATCGTAGCACTAGATATAGGAGGGACATCTATAAAGAGTGGTTTATGGGTGGATAATGTATTAGAAGACTTAAAAGAACGTGATACAGAGGCGCTAAAAGGTGGGGAGCATGTTCTTCAAAGAGCGATTGAGCTTATAAGTGAATATGAGGGCTTTGATGCTATAGGAATTAGTACAGCAGGTCAAGTAGATTCTAAGGAGGGATTTATTCGATATGCTAATGAAAATATTCCTGGTTATACAGGTATGCGCATTAAAGACAGGTTAGAAGAGCGCTTTAAAGTACCTGTAGTAGTAGAAAATGATGTGAATGCAGCAGCTATAGGAGAAGCACACTTTGGAGGTGGGCGAGAATTTAATGATTTTTTATGCCTCACTTATGGGACAGGCGTAGGTGGTGCTATTGTAATCAATAAGCAGGTTTACACAGGAGCAGCTTTTTCGGCAGGGGAATTTGGTAGTATGATTATTCATCCTGAAGATAGGGTAAAGGGCGATTATTTTAGTGGATGCTATGAAAAATATGCTTCTACAACGGCATTAGTTACTAGAGCGAAGGTTTATGATGAGTCTTTAAGTAGTGGTAGGGCAATTTTTGGAAGAATAGATGAATCTGCTATTCAAGATATTGTAAATGGATGGTTAGAAGAAGTGGTATATGGGCTTACTACACTTATTCATATATTTAATCCACCATGTGTTGTATTAGGAGGAGGTGTACTTGCTCAACCTTATATACTAGAAAAATTGAAAGAAATACTATACACTCAGATTATGCCAAGCTTTAAGAATGTGGTTTTAAAACAAGCTGAACTAGGTAATCAGGCTGGAATGCTTGGAGTGATTCATCTTGCTAGAGGTTTAGAAAAAGAATGAGGTGAAAGAAGTGTCAGATCATGATTTGATTAGGCAAATAAGAGAAGACTATCCTAACTATACTAAGGCAGAGAAAAAAGTAGCAAGTTTTGTATTAGAGAATCCAAAAAAAGTACTATTTATGTCAATATCAGATTTAGCAGATGCTTGTAAAGTAGGAGATACAAGTGTATTTAGATTTTGTAGAAGATTAAAGTTGCAAGGATATCAAGAATTTAAAATGCAACTCTCTTTAAGTATGCATGTAGAAAATGATACGCTAGAAGAATTAGGAGAGGTTAGTGTTAAAGATTCTTTTGATGTACTTGCTAAAAAAGTGCTTCAAAATAATCTAAGTGCTATTAACGAAACATATTCTTTAATTAATATCCAAGAATTTGCTAAAGCTATGCAGTACATACAAGATGCCCAGCATATTCATTTTTTTGGAGTAGGAACTAGTATGCTTACAGCTATGGTGGCTATGAATAAGTTTTTAAGAATTACGTCTAATGTGCACTGTATGATGGATTCTCATATGCAGGCCATGGCAGCGTCTATGATGACGCAGCAGGATGTAGCGATTGTTATTTCCTATTCTGGAGCTACAAAAGATACCATTCATGTTGCAAAGCAAGCTAAAAAATCAGGGGCAAAGGTAATTTGTATTACCAAGTTCGCTAAATCACCCCTGACAGCTTATTCAGATGTAACCATATTGTGTGGCTCTAAGGAAGGGCCTTTAGAAGGGGGATCTACCTCTTCGCAGATTAGTCAAATGTTCCTCATTGATTTAATGTACATGGACTTTTATAGAAGTAAATTTGAAGTAAATACTAAAAATAGGCATAAGACTGCAGATGCGGTAGTCGAAAAGATTTATTAAAAAATACTCCTGATATTTAGAATATCAGGAGTATTTTTTGATTAAAGATTTAAAAGTATTGGTTGTAAATCAGAACTGCATTCAGGTAATGCAGTAACATATTTCTCAAGATTTGGATCTTGGAAAGATGTCGCTAATCTGAAGGATGTCTTGTTATGATTTGCTGCTAAGCAGTTTACAACAGAGACACTTAATGTGTCTATACTAGATTGAGTATAGTAAAGCTCGTAATGGAAAGTATCAGCACCTTGGCCAGTAGGAACGAGTGCTAAAGTAGCACCACCTGTACTTTGCTCTAAAGAAGTATGAGTAAGGTGACAATTTGCAAGATCGTGTTGCTCAACGTCAGATTGTTTCATTTTTAGTGTAACAAGTTCATTATGATTAAAGCTTAATAGATTTAGATTGAGAAGGAGGAAGCCTTCTTTTTTTATGTTTACATCTAGAACTTTATACCAGTTATCTGGATGAGAAATTGCATGATGATGTCCTTGTGAATAAACAGGATATTGATGTATGGTGCTGAGTGCTTGATGATCATAGCTTCTTGTGTTTTGCATAATAAGTGGAAGGAAGCAGGTTAGGTTATAGAAAACAATAGAGCCTTTTTGCTCACCGAGTAAGTAGAGTTCATGTTTTTTCTCATCATAGGTCATACAAGTGTAGCCGTCATTAGGCGTATGTATAATTTCCGCAACGTAGTTCCAGTGAGTATAGTCATCGCTGCACATAAGAGTGAGTTTGTTGCGTTCCCATGGAGAGTGGGTCTGTTGTGGAGCAGTATGAAGTGCATAAGTTTTTTGGTTTGGAGCAGTAATCTTAAGGAAAGCAGATTGGCAACCACCAAATTCTAATAATGTATCATGGCTTATATGTGGAGTCCAAGTTTCACCTAAATCGTTTGTTACATAGAAGCCACGTGCTTCAGTAAGTGGAGAACGACAAGAAATAAGAATTTCGTTTGGTTTGTACTCTACAACTGCACTTTCGGAAGTGTAGGTATCTATAAGTGTTTCACATCTTTCCCAAGTTAGACCGTGGTCTTTAGAGTAGATGATACCTGCTTGAGAGCGATCACGATGAGGGACAGGAACCCAACGTTGAATAGGGATAATGAGTGTACCATTTTGAAGCTGAATGCCATTACCAGGGCCTTGGAAGAAGAGGATACAATCATCATCATAGAAATGTCTAAGGCTGATTTCTTCTGACCATGTTAGCCCATCATCATCAGAATACTTATAAACGAAACTTTGATGTTTATTATCTGTTGAATCTAGGTGCATATGTAAATCTAGAGAAAGTGCAAATAAAAAGATTCTTCCTGTTACTTGGTCAACTACAATACAACCATCCATTTTACGAGAATGTTCATGGATGCCGTTATTTTTGAAAACAATTTGTTTATCTATCCAAGTTTTTCCACCATCTTCACTACGGGCAATACCTATATCAATTTGGTTGTAGTCACTTCCGTCTGTATAGCGTACATCACTACCTGCAATAAGTGCTCCTTTTGGAGTTGATGTGAGAAAAGGAATTCTGAAGTATTTAGAATTAAAATCTTTTAAAGGTTCAAAAACAACTGTAGAGTCTAATGTAATTTGTGAGGCCATATCATAAGGCTCCTTTCTAAGAAAATTAAGTAAATCATATACTAAAATAACAATATGCACAATAGAAAAAACCTAATTTAGTAAAAATTAAAGTCTTGTTTTACTAAAATAAACAACTAAGATTATTTAGTAAAAGATTGATAAATTACAACATTTTTAGTAAAAATGAGACAAATCTCTTGAAATTATATGTAATATATGCTAATTTATATATAAATAAATAAAAAAAAGTTCTTTTTTTAGTAAAATGCACAACGAGCATTAAAGAGAATTAACTAAAAGAAAAAGTGTATTAACTAAAAAATAGGTGGACTCCTATAAATGTTCTTTTAAATAAAAAAGTACATAAGTAAAATAATGTAAATTATTAACAATAACTGAATTGTACATATTTAACAGGGAGTCATAAAGTATTTGTTGGATCATATATTTAAAGAAGTTATAACACTTTTTAAATATGTCATAAAACAGATAGTAAAAATGTAGTTTTAAACACTTCAGATGACAAAATGCATCTGCTATAAGCAGAAGGTAATACTGGAGATGTAGGAAACATACATTATTCAGAGTTTGGATAATGTATGACTTTTTAGGTTATGACAGAAGGTATAAGACAACAGGGGAAAGTAATTGTAAGTAGTAAGAAATTCATTAGAATGGACAAGAAATTTGAACTAGTTTAAACGTCATTCTCTAAAAAAGAATGGCTAAAAATAAAAAAGGAGTAGTTAATATGAATAAGAATTTCAAAAAAGCTCTTACTCTTGGGCTTGCATGCACTATGATTCTTACAGGCTGTGCTGGGGGACAAGAAGGTAGCGGAACCGAAACAACTGGTAAAGGTGATGGATCAGATTCAGTAGTTATCCGTTTTGGATCACATGCTGGTGACTCTATGAATCCAGATTACAAAGATCCTATAACAGGCGAATATGCGATGAGCGAAGAATATCGTGAGATTGCACTTTCAGCCATGAAAAAGGTTGAAGATGAATTAAATGTAAAAATTGAGTGGGTACAGTTCCCAGGAGAAACAACAGAGGTATTGCTCCAAAGTGTTATGGCAGGGGACCCAGTTGCTGATGTTGTTAACCTTTATGCAAACTCACAAGGAACTATTTTAGGACAAAATATTCTTCAACCACTTGATGATTATTTAGAGTATTTTAATGAAGAAGCGCCTGCAGCACTTTATGGAAAACATTATTTCCTTTCTGTAGCAGGTGACTATACACATCCATTATCACCATTGTTCTACAATATTGATTACATTGAACAAGTTGATGCTTTAAAAGAAAATGGGAAAACTGTCTATCCAACAGACCTTTACAAAGCTGGTAAATGGACATGGAGTACATTTGAAGATTACTTAGCAAAAATCGAAGCACACTATGCAAATAGTCAAGCGCCAGAAAGACCAGAAAAACGTATTGATGCATATAGAACAGACTATACAGAAACACTTATCCAAGCTATGCACTCAGCAGGTGGTAGCATCTACGGTGAGGAAGGACTTGCAATTGAATCACAAGAAACTAAAGATGCTGTTGCATTTGTGCAAAGACTTATAGATAAAAAACTCTTAGTTTGTGAATTAAAAGAAGGTACAAGTAATAGACCATACAATGCACAAGGTGCACCATTTAATCAAGGTGAGTCAGTATTTACAAATATTGAAGACTGGCGTACAGGTGAGGCAGCAACTAAAGCAGCAGAACGTGGACAATCTATTGGTTTCATTCCATTCCCAAGACCAGATCATATGGAGTTTGATGATCCTAACTATCGCCAAGCTCGTACAGGTGGAGAAACTTGGGGTATCTTAAGAGGTGTTGATGAAGAAAAAATTCCTCTAGCTATTCAAGCTTATGAAATGTTCATGACTGAACAATCAGCACTTAAAAAAGAACTTGAAGCAGGTACATCTTCAGAAATTAAATTAACAATTGATATCTATCATCCAGAAATTGGCGCAGATATGGAAGCAATCTATAAAGAAAGTATTGCTAGAACAAAAGTTAATGAATTCTCTAATATGACAGGAATTTATTGGGATTTCATGCAAATTGCAGGGGATGCTATTTATGGTATCGGTGGTTCACCAAGTTATGATGTAGCAATCGAAGCTAAGAAAGCACTTATTACAGATAAGATCAGTAGTGTAGAACAACTTCTTAATACAACAGAAACAAAAGATAATATTCCGCCAGCATTTACAGAAATCGAAGCAGGTAAATCTTATACATTACCAGTAGGTACAGATCCTTCTTCAATTGAATGGAGTGCAAATTACACAGTAGTAGATAACTTAGATGGTGAGCTTGATGCAAGTCAAATGACAATTGATACATCAGCAGTAGACTTTAATACACCAGGTATTTACCAAGGCGGTGTAATTGGTACATTAAAAGATTCAAATGATAATGAAGGCAAAGTAAAAATTAATGTTGTAATCTATGATGCAAATAATACAACAGCACCAACTTTAACTATTAAAGAAGATAGAAGAGTACTTGCAGTAGATGAAGACACAGCTGCAATCAACTGGGGTAATGATTTTGTTGAAACAGCAACAGATAAAGATGGTTTAGACCTTAAAGCAAATGTTGTAGCAGATTTATCAGAATTAGATACAACAACAGCTGGTACATATAATGTAGTACTTTCAGTAACAGACTATGCAGGAAATGAAACAAGTCAAACAGTAGAAGTTGTTGTTGAATAATAAATTTGTTTTTTAGGAGGCGAGGCAATGAAAAAAAAGCTTATCGGCTTTGGACTAACACTGGTTGCCCTAGCTGCCGTTGGTTTTAGCTACAAAAATGCAAGTGATTCAAAACAAGGAATCTATACAATAGGCGTATCTGAAAGAGAAACCTTCTATGAAAGTACATATCAATCTTACCTTGATGCCAATGGCTATCAAGGTAAGATGGCAAAAAAAGAAGTAGAAGTTGACCTTGGCCAGTATAGTGTTTCAGATAATGCAGTAGCTACATTAGAATCAAATGGCATCAGCACATCAGAACAAGGAAAAGTAACATGGCAATTTGAGGTAGACACACCAGGATTTTACAATTTGGAAGTTGGATATATTCCATTAGAAGGAACTAACTCAAGTGTTGAACGTAAGTTATACCTTGATGGTGAAACTTTCTTTAAAGGAATGGAACAAGTAAGTTTTGATAGAAGCTGGGTTAATGAAAGTGACGAAATTGAAATTAGAAGAGATGATGAAGTAAGACCTAACACCGTTGAAAAAGTAGGAGAACAAGTAGTATTTATTGAAGATAGTCAGAAAAGAGTGGCAGAACCTTATAAATTCTATTTATCAAAGGGTACACATACGCTTACACTAGAAGCTGTTAAAGAGCCTATGTGTGTTACAGGTATTACTTTTAAAGAAGCGCCAGAACTTATAAGCTATGATGAAAAAATTGAACAGTTAAAAGAAGAGTATCCAGTTTATGGTGGTAATTTACTTATTGGACAAGCTGAGCGTGTAGATGGCATGACAACAAATGTTATGAAATCATCAAGATCTATTCTTATGAATTCAAACTACTCAAGTCCAAGACTTCAGCCAGCACATGCGTACAACATTGTATTCAATACAATTGGTGGTGACAGCTGGAAGACACCGGGAGATGCTGTAACATGGGAGATTGAAGTGCCTGAAAAAGGACTTTATCAATTAAGCTTTACAGCAAGACAAAATATCAATCGAGGTAGTGTATCTTACAGAAGACTTAAAGTAAATGGTGAAGTACCATTTAAAGAAGCAAATAGCATTGGTTTCCCATACTCAACAGAATTTGTTAACTACATTATTGGGGACGAAAATGGAGCTTACCTCATTCCACTTGAACAAGGTAAAAACACGATTACTTTTGAAACAGTACTTGGTGAATTTGATAGAGCTGCAACAGAAGTAGAAGAGTGTTTATTTATTATGAATGAAACTTATCGTAAAATCATTCAATTAACAGGTACAGTACCTGACCAATACATCGATTACGAAATTGATAAAAAGCTTCCAGAAGTTAAACAAATTTTTGAACAAGAGGCAATAAGACTTAGCAGTCTTTTAGAAGATGTCATTGCTATTACAGGAGAAAAAGGTGAAGAAGTTGTTATTTTAGAAAAACTTGCTTATCAGCTTACTAACTTAGCGAAAGATCCTAATAAAGTTGTAAAAGAAATTGAACAGCTTAAAAATAATATTTCTTCATTAGGTCTTTGGAATATGGATATTGCTTCTATGCCACTTGAAGTTGACGCAATCACATTAAGTAAAGAAGGCGATGAGCTTATTCAAACCATTCCAGGGTTCTTTGAGAAATTTGTTCATGAAACAAAACGTTTTGCGGCAACATTCTTTGGTGATAATACATCATTCTCAGACGAAGCTGGAAAAGACGAACGTTCTATCAAAGTATGGATTGGTACAGGAGCTGCAGCAGGTTCTACTGCTGGATCAGGTCGTGACCAGGCACAAGTTCTGATGAACCTTGTAGAAGAAGCATTTACACCACGTACAGGTATTAATGTTCAGTTAGAACTTATTCCAGATAGTGTTATTATTCCGGCTACACTTGCTGGCGAAGGACCAGATGTTGTAATTGGTCTTCCAGACACACAAGCAATGAACTTTGCAGTACGTAATGCATTAGTAGATTTATCTCAATTTGAAGACTTTGAAGAAATTGCAAGTAGATATTACCCAAGTGCTTTCGAAAGTATTACTTATCAAGATGGTGTTTATGGGTTACCAGAACAACAAACCTTTATGATGATGTTCTATAGAAATGATATTTTAGAAGAACTTGGGCTTGAGCCACCAAAAACATGGGAAGAAGTTAAAGATATGATTCCTATTTTACAAGCTAATAACTATGATTTTTATATGCCATCAACAGGTTTATATCCTTCACTCGTATTCCAAGCAGGTGGAGATTTATACTTAGGAGAAGGTAAAGATTATGGTATTGAAACTGGTTTATATGAAGAAGAAGCCATGCAGGCTTTTAAAGAGCTTACACAATTCTTCACAAGCTATCATTTACCAGTATCAGCAGACTTCTCAAACCGTTTTAGAACAGGGGAAATGCCAATAGGGGTTGCGCCATATAGTACATATACACAGCTTCAAGTATTCGCAGCTGAAATTAAAGGTCTTTGGTCATTCGGTCCAATTCCAGGTAAGGTAAATGCAGACGGAGAGATTAACAATACATTCGTAACAGCAACAAGCCAAGCTATGATGATGGAGGTAGCTGAAGATAAAGAAGCAGCTTGGGAATTTATGAAATGGTGGATAGATACAGAAACTCAACTTCAATATGCAACAACAACAGAAGGGATTATGGGGCCAGCAGCACGTTATCCATCTGCAAACGTAGAGGTTCTTAGACAATTACCTTGGTCACGTAGTGAAATTGAAGCGTTAGAAACTCAGTTTAAAGCAACAAAAGGGGTACCAGAAGTACCGGGTGCTTATATGACAACACGTATGGTGGATTATGCATTCAAAAATGTTGTGACAGATGGACAAAATCCTAGAGAAGCCCTATACCTCAATGCTAAGACAATCAATGAGGAATTAACAAAGAAACGTAATGAGTTTGGTTTATCTACACTAGAAAATAATG
>JAHLFD010000123.1:0-8713 GCA_018883975.1 Candidatus Niameybacter stercoravium | reverse complement strand
GATTGACAGCTAAAAAAACTTAGCTATAATAAAGATATATTATTAATATAGTCACAAGAAGTGTGTTACTGATTCGATCAGGCATAAACTTTATTTCTTTCTAAAGATAGAAAGAGGTAAATGTTTATGCCTTTTTTTATTTATCGTAATAATTCTCAAAGCGTGCGTAGACAATATTAAGGTCAATTAATTTATTTTAAGGAGGAATGGATATGAAACAATTAGTTGTAAAAGTTCAAGGTGAGGCAGGTTTACACGCTAGACCAGCAGGAGTACTTGTAAAAAAAGCAGGAGAATTTAGTTCAAAAATTACACTTGAAAAAGATGGGAAAGCTATTGATGCTAAAAGATTATTAGCTGTTTTATCTTTAGGTGCTAAACAAGGTGATGAACTGACAATCACAGTAGAAGGTAGTGATGAAGAGGCTGCGTTAGAAGCGGTTAAAGCTGTAATTGAAGAGAGTCATTAATTATAGGAGTGGAAAAGATGATATTAGATGGAATTGGGGCTTCTAGTGGTGTAGCAATTGGAAAAGTATTTATCAAGAAACAAAATGATTTTGTACTTCCAACGCATAAGGTAACAGATACAGAAGCAGAAATAAAACGTTTTAATGATGCAAAAGAAGAAGCAACTCATGAGCTTAAAGCTCTATATGAAAAAGCTCTTGAAGAAGTTGGAGAAGAACATGCTCAAATTTTTGATGTACATCAGATGCTTGTAGCGGATTTAGATTTACACGATCAAGTAGTAAGTATCATTACTGATGAAAAGTATAATGCTGCCTATGCTGTATCCGAAGCAAGCACTATTATTGCAGCTATGTTTGAAAGCATGGATGATCCATATTTACAGGAACGTGCAGCCGATATTCGTGATATTTCAAAAAGACTTATTGGCATTTTAACAGGAGAGAAAGAAGTCTCTTTAGCAGATATTAATGAGCCTGTTATTCTTGTTGCAAAAGATTTATTTCCATCAGATACCATTCAAATGAATAAACAATACGTTTTAGGTTTTATTACAGAAGATGGTGGGAAAATGTCTCATTCAGCTATCCTAGCTCGAACTATGCAGATTCCAGCAGTAGTAGGTGTAAAAAGTATATTAACAAAATTGGAGAAAAATGGTACAATCATTATAGATGGAAAAAGTGGGAAAATTTACACAAATCCAACTAGTGAAGAATTAGTTTATTGGCAAGCTAAACAAGAAGCAGATAGAAATTATAAACAGCAGCTTCAAAGCTTAAAAGGAACTGCCAATAAAACAGTAGATGGTGTAGAAATTGAAATTAATGCTAATATTGGTAGCCCAGAAGATATAGAAGGTGTACTAGCAAATGATGCAAAAGGCATTGGCTTATTTAGAAGTGAGTTCCTTTATATGGATGGGCATGCGTTACCTACAGAAGAGGCGCAGTATGAAGCCTATAAAAAAGTATTAGAAGCAATGGAAGATCGTGTCATTATTAGAACATTAGACGTAGGTGGAGATAAAGAATTACCTTATCTTAATATTCCTAAAGAGGAAAATCCATTCTTAGGATATCGTGCTATTAGAGTTTGCTTAGACCAGGTAGACATGTTCAAAGTTCAGCTTAGAGCTTTATTAAGAGCAAGTGTATATGGAAAGCTAGGCATTATGTTTCCAATGATTGCTACAGTAGAGGAGATTAAAGGGGCTAAAGCTCTTTTAGAAGAGACCAAGAGTGAGTTATTAGCCGAGGGGATTGCTGTAAGTGAAGATATTGAAGTAGGGATGATGATTGAAACACCAGCAGCAGCACTTATTTCGGATGTACTTGCGCAGGAAGTAGATTTCTTTAGTATTGGAACAAATGACTTAACGCAATATACGCTTGCAGTAGATCGTATGAATGCTAAGATTGCACATTTATATAATACACATAACTTAGCTGTTTTAAGATTAATTAAAATGGTAGCAGATAATGCGCATGCAGCAGGGATCTGGGTAGGAATATGTGGTGAAGCAGCAGCAGATACTACACTTACAGAAACTTTCCTAGGTATGGGCATTGATGAATTATCTGTAAGTGCACCATCAGTTTTAGAGGTAAGAAAGACTATTCAACAGATTGATACATCTAAAATACAGTTAAAACTTTAGGAGGTGACAGTCGTGGAATACAAAATCATCAAAGTGTTTAATAATAATGTCGTATTAGCAAAAGAAAAAAAAGACGAAGTTATTTTAGTAAGCAAAGGGATTGGGTTTGGAAAGAAAATTGGTGATTTTATTAAAGCAAACACCAATATTGAAAAGGTATTCCACGAGCACGGTCCTAATGATAAAAAGCTAAAAGAAATAAATGAAATGAGTCTTAAGATTAAAAAACTGACCCATCAGATTATTGAGATCGCACAAGAAAATTTAGGTGTACTTAATGAAAATAGCGAAAAGATGTTAGAAGAGCATATTGAGTTTGCTATTGAAAGATTAAGGGTGGGACTTACTATAGAAAATCCCTTTATTGAAGAGATTATAACCCTATACAGAAAAGAGTATGAAATAGCGGGTATTGCTAGAGAACATATTCTAAATGAGATAGGGATAGATATTGGAGAAGAAGAACAGGGATTTATTACCTTGCACCTATGTTCAGCTAGAAAAAACAAACCCCTAACAGAGATTATGAAAATCACAAGGATTTATAAGGAATGCTTAGAAATCATTGAACAGGAATTAAAAACCCCTATTAGGTTAGATAGTAGTTTTAATAAAGAATTTTTTAGATTACTAAAATTTTACGTAGACACGATGCATAACTATACTAGTCTTGAATTTGAAATGAAAGAAGATGTAAGAAAGCGTCTAGGTAAGAGCTTTAAAATAGCTACTAAAATAGCTCAGCATATCGAAGAGGAGATGCATATAAGTTTTACGCCAGATATTATCGCTTATATGACGGTGGATATGCATAAACTTATGCAAATGAAATAAAATAAGGAGTACATACTCTTTATATAAAATTATTCTAAGGGGAAATAAGAATGAATGTTTTTTTTAGCAAGCTTCAAAAGTTAGGGAAAGCTTTAATGCTTCCAATTGCTGTACTACCAGTAGCAGGTATCCTGCTTAGATTAGGCCAAGCAGATGTTATGACTAAACTCGGTGCACTGACTGTAGATGGAGAGATAGGTAACCAATTCCTTCATACGCTATTACAAGTATGCGGTGAAGCAGGAAATGCTGTATTTGGTACTAATATGGCCTTTATCTTTGCTATTGGTATTGCAGTTGGTCTTGCAAAAGCTAATCATGGTGCAGCAGGTCTTGCTGGTGCAGTTGGTTTCCTAATGCTTGAAAATGTTACAAAAGTTATTTGGGAACTTCCACAGTTTGCAGGTGAAGCGCATAGTTTAGGTGTATTTGGTGGTATTATTATTGGTATTGTAGCTGGATGCTTATATAATAAGTTCTATGATATTAAGCTACCGGATTTCTTGGGATTCTTTGGAGGTAAACGATTTGTACCCATTGTAACAGGGTTTTCAGCAACGTTACTCGGTGTTGTATTAGGATATGTATGGCCATATGTTGAAAGAGTATTTGCTGCGCTTAACGGTTTTATTGCAGCAGCAGGTGCGGTGGGAGACTTCTGTTTTGGATTCTTCAACCGCTTATTAATTCCTACAGGTCTTCACCATGTACTCAATAACTATGTATGGCAGTTATACGGCGACTACAATGGGACTACAGGGGATTTAAACCGTTTCTTTGCATTAGATCCTACAGCAGGTAAATTTATGACAGGATTTTTCCCTATTATGATGTTTGCTCTTCCAGCAGCAGCACTTGCTATGTATGTATGTGCTAAAAAAGAAAATAAAGCAGTAGTTGGTGGTGCGTTAGCATCAGTAGCTTTCACAGCATTTTTAACAGGTATTACAGAGCCACTTGAATTTATGTTTATGTTCCTTGCGCCCGTTCTTTATGGTATCCATGCAATACTTACAGGTATTTCTATGGCAGTTGTTAACTTACTAGGCATTAGAAGTGGATTTTCTTTCTCAGCAGGTGCCATTGACTTAGCTATTAACTGGGGTATTTCAGAAAAACCATTTATGCTTATTTTAATTGGTTTAATCTTTGCAGTTATTTATTTCCTTATTTTTGTATTTGCTATTAAAAAGTTCAATATTCCTACACCAGGGCGTGAAGATGATACAGAAACAGATGAAATGGCACATCTTGTAGAGGATAAAGGATTAGGTGAACTGGCTGCTATGTATATTGAAAAATTAGGTGGCAAGGATAATATTCAAGAGGTAGACTCATGTATTACACGTCTTCGTCTTACACTTAAAGATTCAAAAATAGTAGAAGAAAAAGATATGAAGGCTCTTGGTGCAGCTGGCATTATGAGACCTAATAGTAAAAACTTACAAGTTATTGTAGGAACAAAAGCAGAGCTTATCGCAGAAGAAATGAAAAAGTTATTATAACATCTAAATCAGTAAAGCTGATGCAGAAGTCTGTATCGGCTTTACTATTTTAAAAGGAGGCAGAAAATGTTTGGATTTTTAAATAAATTAAAAGGGATTGAATTATGCTCACCTTTAACAGGAGAGGCAGTAGAATTATCAGGAGTACCTGATCCAGTATTTGCAGAGAAAATGGTAGGAGATGGTGTAGCTATTAAACCAACAAGTGGAACTGTAGTAGCACCTTGTGATGGTAAAGTAGTTCAGATCTTCCCAACTAATCATGCAGTGGGGATAGAAACATCTACAGGATTAGACCTTTTAATTCATATTGGGATTGATACAGTAGAATTAAAAGGAGATGGTTTTAAACGCCTTGTAGAAGAAGGAGTGTCTGTTAAGAAGGGGCAACCTATCTTAGAAGTCGACTTAAAACGTATTGAAGAGTTAGGAAAATCTATTATATCTCCATTTATTATTACAAATGCAGATGAAGTAGAGTTTAAAGAGTATAAAACAGGCGAAGTACAGGCAGGGGAAACTGTTGTACTTGTATTAAAAAAGAAGAAATAAATTAGAAAAGCAGGTAATAGAGAAATCTATTACCTGTTTTTTATGTGAAATTCTAAACAATTAATAAATTATTACATGTAAAAAGAAAGAGTTAATTAAATAATATAGATAGAATGTGTTAAAGATTACTAAAAAAGGTTAGGGGAAAAGTTAAAAATAGTGGAAAATAACCTATTATTTAAGGCGAGATAAAAAAACTGATAGAGAAAATGATGTAAATCGATTGACAATATGTATGACGGCGGATATAATAAGTATGTAACAATTACTTAATAAATTATATTTGAAGGAGGCAATGCAATGACTATCACAAAGTTTATAAGTTCAACTTTATTAATAGCAATGGCTATGGTAGCAACTACAAACGCGCAGACGATAGAAAATGTGACACCTCAACAACTTATTATAAATGCCGACGCTGTATTTGCGGGAACACCGATTACAGCAGAAAATGAATTATTAGACACATTTGCAACAGATGAAGGTGCTATTTCAAAGGTTATTGTAGAAGAAGCGAAAGTACGTAGAGAACCTAGTCCAGATGCGGATATTATTAATTATATAAAAGAAGGTATACCAGTATTTGTAATTGAAAGAATTGATAACTGGTACCACATAGAAATTGAAGGTATTGATGGATACATATATAAGGAACAAATTGACGAGTCTTCTTTAAGTCTTATTCCTTATACCAAAACAATTGTGGAAGAAGTAGAAATAGAAGAAGAAACATATCTTGGTGAAGAAGTTATTGATTATGCAAAACAGTTTTTAGGCAATCCATATGTATATGGAGGAAATAGCCTGACAAAGGGAGCAGACTGCTCAGGATTTGTACAACAAGTATTTAAAAACTTCGGCATTCAGCTTACACGTAGTTCACGTTCACAGTATGCAAGTGATGGGTATAAAGTAAGCAAAAATGATTTATTGCCAGGAGATCTTGTATTTTATGGTTACAATGGGCATATTGATCATGTAGCTATTTATGCAGGTGAAGGGGAAATCATTCATGCAAGTACACCTAAGACAGGTATTACGATGGGTGAGCTATATTATGGAAAACCAATTATTGGTACAAAACGTGTTATTGATTAAAAAATAGGACTTAGTATGGTGTAAACTATACTAAGTTTTTTTATTTATCTCATTTACTGAATAAAATTTAGAGATTAGCAAAAAACTAGTAAAAGTGAAAATATGTAAATGGGAGGCTGTGACATGCATAAATTAAATAGATATAAAAAGCTGTTCGTTATTATATGTGTTGTTGTATTAAGTACCATAACAGTAAGTGCAAAACTATTACCTATTTATTCCGTCTTTACGGATAAAAAACAGGTGGCCCTTACTTTTGACTGTGCATGGGGGGCTGATGATATAGATGAGATATTAGAGACACTAGACCAGCATGGTGTAAAGGCTACCTTCTTTATGGTTGGAGATTGGATGAGAAAATATCCAGAAGCTACAAAGAAAATTGCTGAAAAAGGGCATGATGTAGCAAGTCACTCTGACAAACATCCTCATGTAACAGAGATGGGTAAAGAAGAAATTAAGAAAGACATTCGTTTTGCCCATAATACCATTAAAGAAATTACAGGTATAGATGCTAATCTTTATCGTGCACCTTATGGTGAATACAATGATACTGTAGTAGAAGCAGCTAAGGAAAGTGGATACTATATCATTCAATGGGATGTAGATTCACTAGATTGGAAGAACTATGGTAAACAAGAAATGATAGATCGTGTTTTAAAGCACAAAAACTTATCTCCTGGTTCTATTATCCTTCTTCATAATGCGACGAAGTATACTAAAGATGCTTTACCTACTATTATAGAAGGACTAAAAGGAAAGGGGTATGAACTCGTTCCTGTATCACAGCTTATTATAAAAGACAATTATACTATTGATCATACAGGAAGACAGTATAGTAATTAAAAGAGGCCTGCTAGTGGAAGCAACTAGCAGGCCTTATTTTTATGCATTAATGCATAGCTTATGTCATAAAAGGATGAGAATGATTTAAATAATAATTGTAAAAATCTAATTGGGATTTAAATGCTGGAAGCATTAATTTGTCGAGGCATTCACTAAGTTCTAAAACTTCAGGTGCTTGTAAATTATAGTTGTGTTTTTCAATAGCTATAGCGAGTTGTTTTTTTGTATTAAGAATTGTCTGTTGGTCTAGCATCTTGTTATGCATGACACTTCGCCTCATTTCTCATATGGAGTGACATGATGTGTACTAAAGCTGCCTACACTATAAAATATGCAGAAAATTAAAGAATGTGACTATTTACGATTACCAATGTTTATAACACATAAAAAGATATAACAAGCAAACACTAATAGCACAAAATAATTTTTTGCATTAAGATAAAAGGCTTACATAAGGAGGGTACACATGATAACTGTAGCGGTTAACAATAACCTATCAAGTAGTAAGTATGCTTTGCAATTAATCCAGAATACAAGTATTTATAATGGGCTTAAGCTTGCACACATTACCCCTAATGAAACAGTTGTGTATTATAATAATAAAAAAATTCCTCTCCGTGATTATATTGAACAAATTAAGCTTCATAAACATCCAGATTTACTTATTGTCGAGCTATCCAAGGAAGCTATGGAAAAAGCTATTTATGAAAATATTAAGTTCAATATTGCCCTATTGTTTGAAGACACATCATATGATAGAAAATATCTCTTTAATAGAGGTGTCCTGCCGAGTAAGCTTTTAAACATGATTAAGGCTAATTACTATATAATTCCAGAAAGCTATCATAAAAAAAGTAAAAAATATATTACCTATGGGTGGAGTGATGATGCCAGTGTATCGGCCACTAGTGCTGAGATGCAGGTAGACGGTAGCCTAAATGTACAATGTTGTATTAAATCTTGTATGCCTACATTAGAAGGGCAGGCAACCACTCTAAGAGAGTTCGGCATAGAAGTTCCTTTTAATGATGTAGAGGCCACTCTTGCAGCAGTTGCTACACTTATTATTTATGGTATTAGATTGAATGAAAATTAAATATAGTAATAAATTTGTACAAGTATTCATATAAATAATAGTGACAGATGAAGTTTTTTAAATAACAAAAAGAGGATAAGGGAGAGGTGTAAGGATGATCGAGCACATACTAGAAAATAATGAAGTACTCATAGTTGGAAAAGCTATAAGCGAGCTGACTTATAGTCATAAAGTATATGGAGAGGGATTCTATAGTTTTAACCTTGAAGTACCAAGGCTGAGCGATTCTTCTGATGTTTTACCAGTAACTGTTTCTGAGAGACTATTACCTACACTAGGTAATATAGAAGGTAAAGTATTAGATATTACAGGTCAATTTAGATCTTATAATCAATATGAAGAAGGCAAGAACCGCCTTATTCTTACCATATTTGCCTTAGAGATTAAAGAAGTACCAGAAGAAGAAATGAAGAAGAATAAAAATACTATTTATTTAAGTGGATTCGTATGCAAAGACCCTATTTATCGTACAACCCCATTTGGTAGAGAAATTACAGACTTGCTTTTAGCAGTGAATCGTTCTTATCACAAGTCAGACTACATACCATGTATTACTTGGGGAAGAAATGCAAGGTATGCCCAAAACTTAAAAACAGGTGCACATATTGAGATATGGGGCAGAATACAAAGTAGATCTTATCAGAAGAAGCT
>JAHLFD010000122.1:0-6114 GCA_018883975.1 Candidatus Niameybacter stercoravium | reverse complement strand
GTTCCCATACCGAACACGTAGGTTAAGACTAAAGCGGCCGATGGTACTTGGCTGGAGACGGCCCGGGAGAGTAGGTGGTTGCCAAATTTTTAATATGCCCGAGTGGCGGAACTGGCAGACGCACAGGACTTAAAATCCTGCGAGCTAACCCTCGTACCGGTTCGATTCCGGTCTCGGGCATATATTTAAAAAAACATATTCAAGAATCCTTTATAACTTTAGGATTGTTGAATATGTTTTTTTTATTTTAATATATTTTTGATTCTATTTTATCTAATCTAATGTACACATCTCAGCAAGATGCTTCCAATAACGTTTAGGCGCAAAACTTTTTTGTAATTTAGGATTTTTACGTTCTTTAATAGTTGTACTATTATAATAGCTTTTAAATAAATCTTGAAAGGGGTCAATGATATTAGTACTTGCTAAGGCATTAGACTCTTCTAAAGTTAGTTGCTGTAAGTAAACTTCTTCTTGATTATACACAAGAGCGGTCTTTCTTTTTAAATCATGAATAATAAAATATTGGTCAGAGAACCTTTTAGTAAAGTGTTCAGATAAAAGAGGAAGAATATTGTGGTCAGGTTCTATTTGAGCATAGAAATACTTAGGGCTAATCTCTTTAAAGCGAACGAAGCCATTAAAACGATGAACTTCAAGTGTTACCTTATGGCGGAAAGAGTCTACTTGAATAATTGTATCATTATTTTTAGCTAGATTAATACTTTCACCATAACGGTAGCATAATTTAAGATAATCTAAACAGAGATTCTCAAATCCTTCTAACTCACTTAGATAAAGATAGTAGACCGTAGAGAGAATAGCGGTAGAGAGCCTAGTCTGAATACTTGTATAAACCCGCTTAAACTTATCTTCCTCTACGTTAACTTTAATAGCTTCATAAAGGAGATTAGGTATATAATTGATTTCTCTAGTGATAAGAGGAGACTCTTTATCTTGGTAAGCATAGAAAATGGCAGTAAGAAAGCCTTCAAAACTTCCATCATATAAATAATTTTTCATAATTTATAACTCTCCTGTTAATGCAGTGGGTAAATCATCTAAGAGTAAAATTCTTGATTTAGAATGAGGTTCATCAAATAGACTAAGTTGGGTAGCGTTGTTTTCAACTATATTAAGGTCTAGTTCGGGTTTAATAGCAAGGCGAATTTTCTCATCATCATAGGATACATTTCCATTATATTTTCCATTACACAATATAAAATACTGAGCGCGTTTTAAAACAATACGTAACTTTTTTAAGTCTTCAAAGGTTAAGTTAGTAAGTCGCCTAGCACTTATAATTTTCTTTGCACCATTAAGTCCGATACCAGGCACACGTATAAGCATTTCGTAAGGAGCTTTATTAACTTCAATAGGAAAGAGATGCATATTGCGTAGTGCCCAGGAGGTCTTAGGATCAAAGTTAATATCAAAGTTAGGGTTTTGTTCATTGAGTAGTTCATTCGCTCTAAAACCATAAAGACGTAGTAGCCAGTCACCTTGATAGAGTCTATGTTCACGCATAACAGGAGGAGACTTAAGTATAGGCAGGTTACTGCCTTGATTAATAGGAATGTAAGCTGAGTAATAAACACGTTTAAGTGAATATTTATCATAAAGTCCTTGGCTTAGATTCATAATGCTTAAGTCACTTTCTGGAGATGCACCTACTATAAGTTGTGTACTTTGCCCACCAGGTACAAAGAGAGGCGCATGACGGAAAGACTTACGGTTATCTTGACTTTCTAGAATATGAGATTTAATAAGCCCCATAGGTTTTAATATATCTTGTTTAGCTTTACTAGGTGCTAGCAGTTTAAGGGACTTAGAAGACGGGAGTTCAATATTAACACTCATACGATCTGCATAAAGTCCGCATTCATTAATGAGCTCTTCACTTGCACCAGGTATAGCTTTAACGTGAATATAGCCTCTAAAGCCGTGTTCAAGGCGTAGTTTCTTAAGTACCGTAGTCAAAAGTTCCATTGTATGATTTGGATCCTTAATAATAGCGGAGCTTAAGAAAAGACCTTCTATATAATTACGTCTATAGAAGTTCATAGTTAAGCTGACGACTTCATCAGGTGTAAAAGCTGCACGCCTCACATCATTAGACTTCCTGTTAATACAATAGGCACAATCATAAATGCAATAGTTAGTAAGTAAAATTTTAAGTAATGAAATACATCTGCCATCAGGTGTAAAAGAATGGCATATACCACTGGCTTCAGTAGAACCTAAAGACCCTTTCTTAGATTGCCTCTTAGAACCTGAAGAGGAACAGGATACATCATATTTAGCTGCATCTGATAAAATCTCTAATTTTGTTTTAATATCCATAACATCACCTTATTTTATTATAACAGAACAAATGTTCGATGGTCTAGGGAAGAAAAGCTTATTTAGAAAATAAATTAATTTATTTATGAGATTTCTCTTTACATAGGTCAAAAATCATGGTAAGATAATAAAGTAATTGGTTAATCATTGTGTATCCATAGCTCAGCTGGATAGAGCAACGCCCTTCTAAGGCGTGGGTCCGGGGTTCGAATCCCTGTGGATACGTACTGAAAAAGAAGACAGATAAACTTTAAAAGTTTATCTGTCTTCTTTTTTTGCTATAAAATAAATTTTGAATTTTATATACTATTTTTATGAATATACCTTGACAGATGAGGTATATCTGCATATATTATAATTAAAGAATAAATATTCAGTAAACTCTTAATATATATATAAAGGAGGTCAGCATGTCTATAGCATCAGATCTTATACGAGGTCATACAGAAACAATCATACTTGCGCATCTTATACATAATGATAGTTATGGCTATGAGATTAACAAGTCTATACAGGAGAAGACTGATAATCAATATGAACTTAAAGAAGCAACACTGTATTCAGCGTTTAGGCGATTAGAGACAGGTGGATTTATTACATCTTACTGGGGAGACCAGACAACAGGAGCACGAAGAAGGTACTATAAGATAACGCATCTAGGAAGAGCGTTATATGAGCAGAATAGGGAAGAATGGCAGATTGCCAAGGAATTGATTACTAAATTAATAGAGATTGGGGAGTAAATAGTATGAATAAGAGATTGCAAGATTATATTAACAACTTGTTTTCACAAGTACCTAACAGTACGTATGCCCAAGAATTAAAAGAAGAAATGCTTACAAATCTAAGTGACAAATATGAAGATTTACTTATAGAAGGAAAGAGTAAGGAAGAGGCCTTTATTATAGTTACTTCTAGTATTGGAGATATTCGAGAATTATTAAGTGGATTAGATGAGAGCGCAGTTATTATAACGACAAAAGATATAGAGAAACGTAGAAGAAAAAGTGCTTTAATTACTAGTATTGCAGTGATGTTATATATCTTAGGTGGTACTGTGCTTATCTGCTCTTCTTTCTTTGGGGCTGAGAATCTAGGACTTATATTACTGCTTATTATGGTTACAGTTGCAACAGGAATGCTTGTTTATGATCAGTGTAGTAAACCAGCTGTTTTAAAAGATGAAAATCATCCAGAGAGAGTGAGAATGAGCCCTGAAGAAAAGAGAAAAGATGAGCTTGAGAGTATTGTATCAAGCATACTTTGGACCTCTATTGTAGCTATTTATTTATTACTAGGCTTTATGGGAGATCTATGGTCTTATTCTTGGATCATTTTTATTATAGGTGCAGCTTTGCAAAACATAGTTCATCTTGTCTTTAAGTTAAAGGAGAAATAACTATGAGTAAGAAGAATTTAATTATATTGCAAATTGTATTATGGAGTTGTATTATTGTTTTTTTAACTGGTATTTTTGTTTATGCAAGCTTTATGAATCATGAGGAAATGACTATAGCCTTAACAGGGAAGGGACATGAACTAAATTATGAAGTGCCTTTAGAAAATATGAATGAGATTGAAGTTGATTTGGTAAGCCAAGATATATATATTTATGAAACAGATGAACCTGTTCTAATAGTAAAGCAAGTAGCTAATAGAAACATTCCAGAAGACGAGAAGTTAAGGTTAGTTCAGTATGAACATAAAGTAAAAGTAGAGAAGAAAAATAATGTTGGATTTAAAGTGTTTAACTTTGGGAATTGGAGTTTTAATGAGAGGGTAGAAATTTATGTACCAACAACCTATAAGCAATTGCTAAATTTAAAGACAGTATCTGGCACAATCAAAATGAATAATTTGATAGTTGATGAAATAGAATGTCAGACAACATCTGGCGATATTGAAATTATCAATGTTGCTGCAAAAGAAATGAAAATAAATACGACTAGTGGAGATATAAAGGTAGAAGATATAGAGATAGATTCCTTAAAGGGAGTTAGTACAAGTGGTGATTTAGAAATAGAAGGTATATGTAATAATGTAGAGGGTAAAACAGTAAGTGGTAATATAGAACTAGAATTAATGCAGCATCCTGAACAGATAAGAGTTGAATCGGTTTCAGGTGATATAGACTTAACATTTGATAAGATGAACGGATTTGATTTAGAGTTTAACTCCACAAGTGGAGATTTTGAAAGTGATTTTGATGTTATAGCAAAAAGTAAGAAACAGTATAGCTATAAGGATGAAAGTGCTAAGTTAAGAGTAAAAACGGTTTCAGGAGATCTAGAGATTAATAAGAAATAAAAAGAAAAATAATAAAAATAAGAGGCTAGAAAACTAACCTCTTATTTTTATATCATTAGAGTTTAAACCTATCTTCTGGGTAATAGCACAGTTGATAATAGAAACATTGATACAATGTGAGGAGGTATAACTATCATTATACTTAAGATCTAGCATATTAATAATAACATTTTGATTAGATAATTCTTCGAGAAGAGAATTAGTAAATAGCTCAATTGTATCTAGTTCAATGGATATAAAGTTTTTTATTTGCTTAAAATATAAGTCAAGCTGAGTTTGTACATGACTTTTAAAAGGGTGAGGCATAAGTTGCATATGTACGTCCATAAAAGGACAGGATAATGTATAGATTATATGGTGTAAATATAAACATGTAAATATAAATATGTTTATATAAAATGATAAAGGATAAGCTCATTTATGAACCTTGTTCTTGTCATAAAAAATACGATATGATATAAGTAGAGTAAATAATAAAATTAAAGAGGGTTACATGAATATTAAATTAGATTATTATAAGGTATTTTGTATTGTAGCGCAGTGTCAGAGTTTTTCTGCTGCGGCAAAGAAGCTTTATATGACACAGCCTGCTGTCAGTCAAACTATTATGCAGTTAGAAGGTGAACTTGGCATTACTTTATTTAGAAGAAGTGCAAAAGGTGTAGTATTGACTGCAGAGGGGAGCTTACTCTATGAGTATATACATACGGCTATGAATCTCATTCAGGTAGGAGAACAAAAGATTAAAGAAACCCTTAATCTAGTTGCTGGAGAACTTAAAATAGGGGTAGGAGATACGATCTCAAGGTTTTTCTTATTGCCTTATTTAGAAGAATTTCATACAAGATTTCCGAATATCAAACTAAAGATCATTAATCGTACTACTATCGAGCAATGCGAATTATTAAAGGCAGGCGAAATAGATCTAGCGGTATGTAATTTGCCAGTAGAAGACCCAGCGTTAGAGGTAAGAGAATGTCTGCATATACATGATATCTTTGTAGGGGGAGAAGAATATAGGAAGTTAAGCAAAAATCCTGTATCACTGGAAACTCTTACTGAGTTACCACTTATCTTTCTTGAGAAGAAATCTAATTCTCGTCAGTATGTAGAGCAATATTTACTTTCAGAAGGTATTAAAATTAATCCTGAAATAGAACTTGGTTCACATGACTTATTACTAGAGTTTGCTAAGATTAATTTAGGTATATCTTGTGTTGTTAAAGAATTTGCTAAAGATTATTTAGAAAGTAAGGGAGTATTTGAGATTAGGTTAATGCAACCTATTCCTAGGAGAAGTATAGGGTGTCTATTCTTAAAGAGTGTCCCACTATCACCAGCCTCAGCAGAATTTCTTTCTATACTAGAAACAAATATAAAAAAATTAAATTAGCTATTTACATACGTCAATAGATATGTTATTATACTTATGAAATAGCGATGGCCCAGTGGTACAGTTGGTTA
>JAHLFD010000121.1:0-10548 GCA_018883975.1 Candidatus Niameybacter stercoravium | reverse complement strand
ACTGGTTTAATGGTTACTATTTTATTTTCAAAGTTCATTTTTTTCATCAAAGCTTTATGCCTTGTGTCTCAGTGGCGCTGTGCCCTGCTGACTTGTATTATTATGCACTATAACTTTGCATAAGTCAACCCCTTTTTACACTTTTTTTAAATTAATATTGTTTTCTTGTTGAATAATCTTAAGAAAGCTTTCTCACAGCGTATATTCCGTCATTCTAGTTTGCCTTGGATTACATAGATATCTCGCTGTAAGCCTAATATAATTATTCTTTACTTCTATATAGATAATAGGCATTAAATTACTCTAATAGATAAAGTTATAATCCCCTCAGTATTCTCTTCTATAATATGATATAGCATCTCTTTATCTTTCTCCCAATCGCTCTTCTAGTGTATTATCAACACTAATCTCATGCCAAATATAGTAGAACCCTTTTTCATAGTTATAAATAGGAAAAAAGCCTTTGCTCTTGGCTAATTCTATTGCTTACTTCTATTATTTTAAATTTTAACCATCCTACATCAATTACATCTCCTATATTGCTATTAATCTCTACCCTATCTCCAATTTTGCAAGGTTCAGACCATAAAATATATAACCCCCTACTATATTAATAAGGATATCTTTCATCATAAGGGTAAGCCCTGCTGAGAAAACAATGAAAGTAACAATATTTTACTATAAAGATATTTTCTTAAAATAAGTATACTCATTAAAAATACTCCGCTTAATAAAATGCTTTTAATTAAAAAACTTTGTTCAACCCAATTTATTTTAATCCATTCCATAAGTGTCATTATCTTTCCTATCTCCTCTTCTTCTTAATTATATTTAAATATATATTATTTATTTTCACCATAGGTTTGTCACCCTTTTAGGGGTCGTACATATTATATAATTGTAAACAACTTTAAAGGAGGTTTTTAGTATGGCATGTAATGGTTTAAGATTTGAAGATGATTTCCGTGATTTTGACAGAGATGACAGACGTGACAGAGGTGACAGACGTGACAGAGGTGACAGAGATGACAGACGTGACAGAGATGACAGACGTGACAGAGATGACAGACGTCGTCGTGACTGCAGACGCTTAGCCAATGAAGTTGAAAGAATTATCGATGATTTACAAGAGGACATTAGAGAATTAGATAACGCTTTTGATAGGCTTGAAGATCGTGGCTGCATCAGAGGACGTTCTCGTGATGATGACGACTGCCGTAGTCGCCGTTGCCGTAGATGTTGCCGTAGATGTGACTGCTAATTTAGACTCGCTATAACTGACTATAAAAATCAATGTAAAAAGAATAAACAACTTAAAAATGGAGGTTTTTAGTATGGCATGTGATTGTAATGGTTCAAGATTTGAAGATGATTTCCGTGATTTTGAAGAACGTGGATTAAGAAGCGACTTCCGTGACTTTGACAGAGATGACAGACGTGACAGAGATGACAGACGTCGTCGTGACTGCAGACGCTTAGCTAATGAAGTTGAAAGACGTATCGATGATTTACAAGAGGACATTAGAGAATTAGATAACGCTTTTGATAGACTTGAAGATCGTGGCTGTATCAGAGGACGTTCTCGTGATGATGACGACTGCCGTGGTCGCCGTTGCCGTAGATGTGGTTGCCGTAGATGTCGCTGCCGTAGATGTGACTGTTAATTTAGACCCCCTATAACTCACTATAAAAATCAATATAAAAAAGAGTTAAAGTAGGATAATATCCTACTTTAACTCTTTTTTATATCTACAAAATAATGTTCATCTTCTCTAAGTGTATTCATAGCTTTTTTCCACATTGCCTTTGCATTTATTAAATAGCATTCCGCTTCTAATACTTTCCCTTTTTTAAGTTCAGTACCTTCTTCTAACAATGCTTCAATTCTATCGTAACATTGGATGGTATTTTTAAATCCATGTGTCTTATAGTATTTATAACTCTTCTCTCTATTTACATTAAATAGTTTATATTGTAGCATCTCACCATATAAATAATCCGGTTCTACCAATTCTTCTACCCCGTGCATAGATGTATTAGGATTTAACCCACATCCTAAAAATAATATATGTCCTCCCATTTCATTAACCAGTCTAAATGGAGAATTTGGTCCACATGGTGTTTGATCTAAATGATGGTTTTCTAGTAACTCTTTTGCAAATCTTCCCTTTGCACACACAGAATGTGTTGGATGCAAGCTACGTACTACACCATCCATCTTTCTGAAACACTCACTTAATACGCCTACATCAGATGGTGTGTCTTTTACACTAAAGGTGTCATTATTATTTCCATCTACACTTTTATAACTTAATGTAGGCATTAATAATGTTCCTTTTTCACCTAACACATTCTCTATACTTTTTATAAGAGACTCTATCTTTAAATCCTTAAGTCCTAATGCTTTTATAGAACTATGTACTAATAAGATATCTCCCTCTCTCACGCCTAAGTCTCTTAGTTGTTCTTCCATTGCCTTATTATATACGTAACCAATCACCAATTGTGCCCCCTCTTTGTCTGTTATCTTGTGACAACTATTATATTACCACAAAAATATATACTTGTTATATATTTTTTTTATGTATTTTACTAATCAAAATCAAAAAAGGTGCAGAATCTTTTGTGAGATTCTACACCTTTTATAAAATTATAGGTTAACTACAACACCTGTTTGGTATTTTTTATCGTCTACAATAACTGTAATTTTGAAGATACCACTTAAACCTTCTTTATTAACATTGAACTTAACAACTCTTTCATCTGACTCTTGGAATGTACCTGCGCACATTGCTAAGAATGTTTGTTTAGTTGTTGGAACAAAGTATCTATGTACATCATCATTTGTCATAGATTCTAATTGAAGCATTACAAGTTGACCTCTTTCAAATTTTGCATCAAAGATAATACGGTCAACTTCATTAATGAATTTACCTTCATTAACTTCTGGTAATAATAAACCTGTATCTTCTGCTGGTACTTCTGTTAAGAACTCTTCTGTTACAGCCATATGGCCTAAAAGTTGTCCTTCTCCAAGTTCAAGGTTAGTACCTTCATGATAGAATTTAAGTTTTTCTGCTCTGTAGTAGTTTGCAGTTGTATGCATTTCATATTTAACTACATCATCTTCAACTTCTACTGTAATAGTTTGAAGTTTTGTTTTTGGATCTTTTGTATCAAGGAATGCTGGTAATACTTGTGTTGGTTTTGATTCATAGTATCCAATACCACCTGAATGTACAAGGTAATGTCCATCTCTGTAATATTCTACGTTACAAATATATGGTGAGAAGAATTGTGCGCCTCTTTCTTTTCCGAACTGCCAGATTTGCTCAATTGTCATATCTTCTGTATTGATTCTATATCTTACACCACGAGAGTAGCTGTCTTTTGATAATGCATATTTAGCTGGGTCTTTTGATCCCCAATGCCCATTATCAAACATCATAACATCGCCATCTGGTAATACAACACATGCATGTTGTTCATATTGCCAATCGAACTCACCATCTCCAACTGGTGTAAAGAAGTATTTATCTACCATCTCTTGTGGCCAACCTTCTGGATCCCCGATAATCCAGTTAAGGTCACCTGTTTCATAATCTAAGTTAATAACAGCATCTTGGTGTCTACCTGATAATGTAAGAGAGTTTGTACGTTTGTCATACCATACAGCATTATTGTGGAACCAATCGTGTTCTGACCAGCTACCTGATTTACCTTTATCTTGTGGAAGTACTTTTTTGTAATCCCATGATTTTAAAATTTCCCCTGTATTTCTATCTACAAGTACACACATATCTTCAGCAGTTGCTGCTCCAGCTTCTTGTGTAAGAATAAGTAAGTTACCATCTTCCATTTCGAATTGGTCATGGTGGTAACCACCTGGAATACGGTATTCTTTATAGATTTTACCACAAAGGCTCATTTCGCAGATACCAGCCATATAGTATGGTTTACCGATGAAACGGTTTGAACCAATTAATATATTACCATTTTTAAGACGTTTCATATCAAAAATAAATGGTTCTGTTAAGTACCAACGGCAATCTCCATTGTAGTCATAACCTGCTGCATAGTCTTCACCAGCTGGTGTTGTAAACATAATATTATCTTGCATATATTCACTTGTTGTGTTGATATATGTACATTTACCAATATTATCTTGAACAGGTGCAGTTTGGATTTTAACTTCTGTTTCTACACCATTTGAAAGCTTAAGAATAACTGTATTTTCATAATCTCCATATAAGCCCATTACAGGAAGTCTATGCTCTTTTGTTTTTGGGAATGTATGAGTAATGTTTCCAGCTTCTTCTTTACCTTTTACAGTAAGTGTAACTTCTACTTCTTCTTCTGTGTTAAACATAATAACCGCTGAAAGTGGACATACAATATAAGGATTTAATTTTACATATGGGCTTTCTACACTATAATTACCATTTGCAAAAGCTTCAAGCATAGCTTGTTCTTGTCTGTACTGTGCTGTAATAAGATGTTCTACTGATTTAAATGATACTGACATTTTCTTTCCTCCTACCTAAAATGATGTTTTATGATAATTTAATTAAGCTTCTAATAATTGTTTTAATACTGGTTTTTGTTGTAAACCTTTTAAACGATTTACCTCTTCTCCATCTTGTAATAAAAGGATAGTTGGATAAGATGCTACATCATATTTTTCAACGATTTCTTTATTGCGATCGAAATCTACTTTTAAAATTACTGCATCTGGCATATCTTTTTCTAAATCTGCTAATACAAAACCTAACATTTTACATGGGCCACATGTTTTTGAATAAACGTCAACTAATACTTTACCTTGGTTTGCTACTGCATTAAATTCTTCAAAATTTGTAATCTCTTTAATCATGATTATTCGCTCCTTTAATTAATTTTTTATATGAATTAAATTGTTTTAATATATTTTGATGCTACTTGTGCTGCAATAGCGCCATCTGAACATGCTGTAACAACTTGTCTTAACTCTTTTGTTACCACATCTCCAGCTCCATAAATACCTGCAACACTTGTTTCCATTCGGCTATTTACTTTGATATAACCTTGTTCATCTAAGATACCTAATCCTGCAAAAGCTTCTGTAGATGGTTTAAGACCTATATACTCAAATACGCCATCGCATGTAAGTTCTACTTCTTCTTGAGTTTGAGTAGATTTAATACGTACACCTTGTAATTTTTCTACGCCAGTGAATCCTTCGATGTTATGGAATTCATAAATTGTTACATTTGGAAGGGCACGTAATTCATCACAAGATACTGGATCTGCTGTTAAATCGAATAGTGTAACTACTTTTACTGAGTTTGCAAGACTTGCAAGGTAGATTGCTTCCTCTACAGCAGAGTTACCACCACCAATAACAACAACATCTTTATCTCTGTAGTAAGCCCCATCACAGATTGCACACCAGCTAATGTTTTCACCTGCAAAGCGATCTTCATTTTCTACGCCAAGTCTTCTTGGAATAGTTCCTGTAGCTAAAATAACTGTCTTAGCTTCAAAGATTTTCTCTTCTTCTTCGCATGTAATAATTTTGATATTACCTTCTTCTTTAATATCTTTAACCGTTCCGTAATCAAAAGTTACTTGTAATTCTTGTGTATGCTCGAACATTTTATAAGCAAGCTCTGCTCCATTAACAGTCCCTACACCTGTATAATTTTGGATTTCATGTGTATTAATAATTTGTCCACCTGGTGCAAGTTTTTCTAATAAAAGTACACTCATATTTGCTCTAGCTGCATAAATAGCTGCTGTCATACCTGCTGGTCCTGCTCCAATAATAACTACGTCGTATAGTGCCACGCTTAACGCCCCTTCCATTTACTTTATTATATATCGATTAGATAATTTTTTAACAAATAAAATTACAATTTTGTCTTTCGCTTCCTATGCATTCAGTATATCATTCTCTTAAATTTTTAAAAATAACGCATGTTATGTTTCAAAAATTTAAGAGAATGATATCTATTTTTTTATTTTCATTGATTTTTTATCCAATATATTGTATTTTCAAATATAATACTTATTTTATTTTTACCATTAGAGGGGGATGCATCATGACATCAATAGATAAATCTTATTTTGATGAGTTCTGCAAAATTGGGAAATTTCGTACTGTAAAAAAAGGTGAATGTCTCTATGACTTAGAGCGCCTAAATGATCATGTATATTGTTTAGAAGACGGATTATGTGCTCTTATAAGCATTACAAAATCTGGCGAGGAGAAAATCTATCATTACTTTGCTTCAGGAAGCATTATCAACTTTACTCCTGCATACCTGACACTCCCCTCAAATGCTGCCTCTTCAGCCTTTTATATTTATACTAAATCTGATTGTAAACTCTATGAAATTTCTTATAAGAACTTCTACAAATTATTAAGTGAAAATGCTCATCTTAATCGTTATATCATGACATTATTTGCAAATCATTTTTCTAACGTACTTTATCATTTTCACTTTATGCAGGAAGCAAGTACACCAAGCCGTTTATGTAAAACTTTGCTAGATTTTAGCTATATGTCTGGCAAAAGACGTATTGTAAATAAACATTTTAATTATGTTGAACTCTCTAAATATTTAGGTGTTCACACTGTAACTGTATCTCGTATTATGCGTTCTTTAAAACAAGTAGGTGCAATTGAAAAGGATGGTCACCTTATTGTTATTAAAAACTTAGACATACTAGAACAATATATTCAGGATACAGAATCTCTTCCCTACTAATATATTATTTGTCCAAACCTAACATAGGCTATTTTTTATTCTGCCATAGTGTGTTATTGTTTTAACACACTGTGGCTTATTTTATTGGCTAAACTTTAATTGAGGGAGAGATTTTCATGCAAGCAAGACTCAGCAAAGCTGACATTCGCTATTGGATTACTTCAGCTATCGGTATTTTTATTATGCTCTTTTTTAAATTCATTCCTGCTCCAGAACCTATTACTCCTATAGGAATGGAAATTATAGGGATATTCATAGGGATGATTTTACTATGGTCTTT
This sequence comes from Candidatus Niameybacter stercoravium, assembly GCA_018883975.1. GTDB lineage: Bacteria > Bacillota > Clostridia > Lachnospirales > Cellulosilyticaceae > Zhenhengia > Zhenhengia stercoravium. Next base: position 3,519 of record JAHLFD010000121.1, on the reverse strand, counting down.
TATTGATCCTATTTGGCCAAGTTTATTAGGTATTTTATTATTAGGATGTAGTAGTTATGCTTCTATGAACCAAATTCTAATGAACTTCTTAGGTGATGCAACTGTTGTACAGCTCATCTTTATGATGATTCTTATCGGTGCACTTGTGCAATCAGGTTTAACTGACTATATTGGAAGATGGTTTTTAACAAGAAAGGTTATCAATGGTAAGCCTTGGATGTTCTCATTCATGGTACTCTTAGGTGTTTATGCATTAGGTGCTACATCATCTGCTTTTACACCAATCTTTCTTTTCTGGCCTATCTTATATGGTATCTTTAAAGAGTTAGGTTATAAACCTAAAGATAAATATCCAACACTTATGCTTATTGCAGTTGTAGTTATTGCAATTGTCGGTTTCTGCGCTGCTCCATTTAAAGATGGTCCACTTATCCTTCTTAATAACTATACAACACTTAGCGGTAATGAAATTAACTATACTGCCTTTATGGGATTAACATTACCTTTATCTTTCTTATCTATCATTATCATCATTTTACTTATGAAATATATATTAAAACCTGATGTTACGCTACTTAAGGAAGTTAATACAGAAATGTTTAACAAAAATCCTCTACCACCACTAAATTTAAAACATAAGATTCTTTCAATAGCTTTCATAGCTTATATTATTTTCATGCTTTTACCTGGTCTTCTACCAATGGATTCTCCTATTAGACCATTCTTCAATGATAATAAATATGGTTTTGCTCTAGCTGTTGTATGCATCCTTTGTTTAATTAAAATTGACGATAAATTCCTTATTGATTATCAATCTATTGCTAATAATCATACTCAATGGAGCTCTATATTTATCATTGGTGCGGCACTTACTATTGGTAACGCTCTTACTTCAGAAGTAACAGGTGTAACACCTTTCCTAAGTAACCTTCTTACACCTGTATTTGAAGGAACTAGTGAATTTACTTTTATTATTCTAGTACTTATATTAGGACTTATACTTACAAACTTTTGTAACAGTGTTGTAATTGGAATTATATTCCTACCTATTATTCTCACTTTCACTCAATCTATGGGAATTATGCCTGCTCCAATTATAGCTGTATTCATTTTTGTTGTTCTATTAGGTACTATTACACCTGCAGCTTCACCATTCTCAGCAATTATGCATAGTAATAAATCTTGGTTAGACTCTAATGATATATATAAATATGCTACATTAATGACTATACTTATTTTAATTATTACGATTTTAGTAGGTATACCACTTTCAAACATTTTATTCTAAATAACAAGGGCAAAATGATTAACAATCATTTTGCCCTTGTCTGTATATTAGCCCAAATTATATTTTCAATTCACTTTATTATTATAGTGATATTATACATATAAATCACATATATTTTTATTCCTTTATACAAACTTTATTTTTAAATAACTTATGTTATTTTTTTCATCCCCCTTAAGTATGTTACTATTTTAACATAATTAACTTAGGTTATATTTAGAACTTATTTCAAAAGAGAGATGAATCTTATGCAACAAGCAGAGCGTAGATCAAATTATTGGTATCTTATTAATTCTATAATTGGTGTATCATTAATGTTATTCTTTAAGTTCATTCCAGCACCAGCTCCTATTACTCCTGTCGGAATGGAGGTACTTGGAATTTTCTTCGGTGTGATTTATTTATGGACAACTTGTGATTCAATTTGACCAAGCTTAGTGGGTGTATCGCTATTAGGAATTAGTTCCTATGCACCTATGAATACTATCTTAATGAATTTTCTCGGAGATTCTACCGTCGTACAAATGCTATTTATTATGGTTCTTGTCGGAGCAGTTGTTCAATCTGGTTTAACCAATTACATAGGTAGATGGTTTTTAACCCGTAAAATCATTAACGGAAAACCTTGGGTGTTTAGTTTTATGCTTCTTTTAGGTGTATACGTATTAGCTTTCTTATCAAGCGCTTTTGCACCAACCTTTTTATTCTGGCCTATACTGTACGGAATTTTTAAAGAATTAGATTATAAGCCAGGTGATAGATATCCAACACTTATGCTAATAGCTGTTGTAATTACTGCTATATTTGGTGTATCTTCTGCACCATTTAAAGATGTTCCTCTTATCCTACTTAGCAATTATAAGAATGTTTCAGGTGTTGAAGTAAATTATGCATCTTATATGGGGCTTACTATTCCTTTATCACTTATCTGCTTAACTACGCTTATCTTATTTATGAAATATGTATTAAGACCAGACGTTACAGCTTTAAAAGCAATTAATGCAGAAATGTTTAATAAAAACCCTTTACCACCTTTAACATTTAAACATAAGTTATTAGCTACTGCATTCGGTCTTTTTGTTATCTTAATGCTTCTTCCTGGTATCTTACCAGCAGGCCCACTACAACAGTTCTTCAACCACAACAAATTTGGCTTTGCAGTGCTACTCGTAGGTATCTTATGTGGACTTAAGTTAGAAGGTAAGTTTGTTATCGACTATCAAACGGTTATGAGTACTCAAGTTCAATGGAGCACAGTATCCCTTATTGCAGCTGCATTAACTATAGGTAATGCATTAACTTCTGAGGTTACTGGTGTAACACCGTTCCTTAAACAAACACTTACTCCTATCTTCGGAGGAACAAGCGAACTTGCCTTTATTGCAATGATTTTAGTGATCGGACTTATATTAATAAATCTCTGTAACGGTGCAGTAATCGGGATGATCTTTATTCCTATCATCTTCACATTCTCTGGCACAATGGGTATATCAGCAGATCCAATTGTATCTATATTTATCTTCTTAGTTCTTATGGCTCTTGTAACACCTACTGCTTCACCTTATGTTGCACTGATTCATGGTAATAAAACATGGTTCAAAACATCTGATATCTATAAATATACAAGTATTATCTCAGCTGCCATGTTACTTATCATTTTAGTTATAGGTATCCCTCTTTCTAAACTTGTTTTCTAAATTCATATACAAAAAGCTCGAAATGCATATAACATTTCGAGCTTTTTTATAATACTTATTTTTATATAACAAAAAAGCGTACAACCTACGTTGTACGCTCTGAAGCGGAGAAGGTGGGATTCGAACCCACGGCCCCTTTCGGAGTCACTGGTTTTCAAGACCAGCTCCTTAAACCACTCGGACACCTCTCCAAAGTTGTTATGTCAATTACTCTCTTATAATAACACACTATTTGTCATATGTAAAGCCTTTTTTGTAAAAAAATTAAAGTTTTATAGTTTTTTAGAGAGTCTATAAATCTAGCCTTCAGCTAGATAAAAAAAATCCTACAACTTATGTTGTAGGATTTCCCTATGCCGGAGACCGGAATCGAACCGGTACGGGAGGTAAGTCCCGCAGGATTTTAAGTCCTGTGCGTCTGCCAGTTCCGCCACTCCGGCATATTAAATGGAGGGAGAAGGATTCGAACCTTCGAAGGCGATGCCAACAGATTTACAGTCTGCCCCCTTTGGCCACTCGGGAACCCCTCCATAT
>JAHLFD010000120.1:0-8939 GCA_018883975.1 Candidatus Niameybacter stercoravium | reverse complement strand
TACCAAAGCCTACAAATAATACGTAAGCTTCACTAAACCCTAATGCCATAATCTTACGTGTCGTTAGTTTCATAATATATCCCCTTTCTATAGTCCTAATAATGCAACAAGGCCCAGTACAACTGAGCCTATAAGCGTTCTCACTAACCATGCTTGGTTACTTTCCAGTTTTGCAACTCGACCCTCTAGAGCAGCAACTTTTTCTGATAATAACACCTCTATTTTGGTTAATCTTTCTTTGATTTCTACTACATCGTCTTTTTCCATATCTTTTATTTATCCTCTAACTGTTATCCGTTTATCCTCTGCATTGTAATCTACTTTGGCACCTGTAAGCTCTGCAAATGCCCTAAGTGGAATAAGCGTATAGCCACTTACTATTTTTACAGGAATAGGTGTTTTTACATGCATCACTTTGCCACCCTATTCGGATTTAATGACATTACTTCCTACCTGCATCGTAATAAGTTGATTATGCATCTTGCTATAGGCTGTAATAACCTTATCTAAACTTGAATACCGCACAGTATATCCAAGTGTCTCACATAAGAACCTAAAAGGCACTAAAGTTGTACCTCTTTCTACCGTTGCAGGATAGTCAATAACCTTCTCTACCTTATTAACTTGTACATTCTTAGAACCTACCTTTAATTCAATAGTGGTGCATGGGAATTCAATTCTATTGCTATTATGAAAGTTAAGATACTTGATAAGCTTTGAGTCTAATTCAAAAGTATGTAAGCTTTTAATATAAGCTTTATCAATTCTTTCGCTTCCTACCGGTTTTGGTTTTGTGATACACGCCCTTTTTTAAACCATCCCTTTTCACTACCTAGTGCATATATTCCTTTTTTGCCTTTATTATGAGAAATGTGTCCCTTCTTAAATTGTGTGCTTATGTCATTCTTAAGCCCTTTTCTGCTCTTATATGATCTTATTTGTTCTGTAGTATAGCTTGTCTCAAATGTTTCATTTACTTTTCTAGTTAGATCTTCTACACTTGTTCCTGTGATATTGTCTGACATAAACTTCTCTATTTCTTTTGTGAATAATATATTACCTTTTCGGCTATTTGTTGGCACGTTGCTTTTCAAGTTATGATTTTTCTTATAGCTACGTATTTGGCTATACGTGTAATTTGTACCAAATCTTCTGTTTATCTTTTCTACTAAATCGTGTACATACATACCATTTACATTATTATTGATAAAGTCCTTTATTTCTTCTGGGTATCTAGGCATTGCTACTTACTCTCTATCATGCCTGGTATTTGGTAACTATCACCTTTTCCGTACTCATCTAGATGCTTCTTGATATTAAGTGCAAGTGTAGTATTATCAACTATTGTTTTAGCTACTTTAGTCACTGCATCTGCTCTTTTAATCTCTTTGTCTAACTGATCATCTGATAAGCTATCATCATTAAGTCTCTCTATTGCTTCAAAAAGATAATTGTTTACATCTACCAATGAATTTTTCATCTGTATATCCCTTCCCTCAAAAAAACTATTTTATTAATTGATGTATCGCTGTTTTAACATTGTGATAAGCTAAATACATACCATTAACTTCACCATCATAGCACTCTATTTCTTCTCCATTTTCATCTACTGTATACAGTTTCATACTGCTTACCCGTTCTATTTCTCTTTTTACAAACTTTAATAATTCTTCCATAACAGCACCTTTCCAAAAAAATTATTTGTTTCACTTACTTGTTATTCTCTTGTATGCTGCTGTCATTCTTTCTCCACCAATTTCTGCCCTTGCATCAAGCAACTTATATTCTCTATCTTCAAGAGATATACAATGGTCTTCATATTCTTCAAATGAGTCATAAGACGCCGTTACTATTTCGGCTTCAAGCACCTCAACTTGCTTAATACACCTCATAATTCACCTCTTTCATTTCAACAAACTTAGATTTTTCCAGCTACAAAATTCCTTAAATACTCAATCCCTGCTTTAATGCCATCTATTGTGTCAGATACAACCTTCAAGTTCATGTAATCTCTATTTATGCAATGATCTATTGATGCTCTTACCCAATACCCATCTATTGTCTTTGTTTCTTCCCCTAAAGTAGCATTAATAATTGCATCAGAAGAGAATTCTTTATCATGCTTACTTCTTAATGATCGTGTCTCTTCTTTACTTAAAGATATAACGTACTCAAAGCTTTCACTCACATTCTTCAACCTCTTCCCCGTTACTATAAACTTCAAAACCATCTGGATCCGTAATAACTTCTTTTTCAACCTTTAAAGCTTTGTAATCTAAGGATTCTATCTCTCCACCAATATCACCAATAGTAGTGTACTCATCATAATCGCAATTCACTAGCATATCAGCTTCTTCATCGTCGTTAACTTCTACAACTACTGTATGATTTATCATTACTTTTTCTACTACATCAAGTGCTATTTTCATACTTCACCTTCTCAAAAATTATTTTCATTGGATCTATAGACCTATACATAGTTTCTTTTTAAACTGGTTATCTTAGATATATCTAAAAAATAACTAGAGGTGTCAAATGAAAAATTTTATTACATCCAAGCTATTAATACTGCTTTTTGTATCTACTACTATTATGTTTACAGGTATTGCAACAAATGCCTCTGATATTTCTAATACTGTTAACGATGCCCAGCATAAACAAAAGATTCAACAGTATATTGATAAAATACAAACACTACAAAAACAACTTCTTTTTTTAAATGAATATAACTTAGAAAGTTCGCCTACAAATAAGGCTACTTACTCAAATAGTCTTACTTTAGCTAACAATGAAATTGAAGAGCTAAGGGAAGAAATTTTTAATTATCTAGAAACTATTCCTAGTATAAGTTACCAAAATAGAGATGTAGCACTTGCTTTTAACTCTTTAACTTTTCTTAAAAATGCATTGTATCAACTAATCCTTTTAGGTGATACAACTAGTGCTGTAGATAAAAACTTATTACTAGAAGATTTTTATCTATTTATGCGCCTTTCTAATGACACACTTAGCACATTAGAAAATATTATTGCAAGAGATTAATTTATAAAAATTATAGGGTTATTCTAACTCTATAATTTTTATAAAAATTTACTTTTATTAAAAATAATAGACTTTCATAGGCCTACAACCTAATTCCTCTAACTGATCTATATGAATATAGAAGTCCTCTTTCTTTCGCCAATTTGATTTATTACACTGTCTTATTCCATAAAACGAGAAGTTGTATCCGCCTCTCTTACTTAAAGCTTTTCTTAATGCCTTTAAAGATATAAAATTATCCGAAGCTGCCTCCTCCATATTGTTGTATGTCTCTATAAGTTCACCTGTCTCATAATCTAACTGCCTAACTTTGCGTTTAGTATTATTTACCCTCTCTTCTGCGTACTCAAATCTTAGCTTTTTAACAGGCATAACACCTTTTTTCTTTTCTATTGCATGCCATATATTAGAGAGGCTTATGTCAAACTCATCACAGGCTTCACTTAAACCACTAAATGTTTTAATTACTTTGCCTGTTTCATGATTTAGCAAGTTCAGAAGCCTTGCTATTGCTATTCCTCCTAGTAGCTTCTTAATCTTTATAAATCGTTACCTCGACTCTTGGATCCGTATCATATAGCTTTTTAATATGCAAATCTACAACCTGTTTATCATCTGCATAGGCAATATTGTTAAGACTATTAAATATGACTTATTTTTTAAACTGCTCTTTTTACTGGGATGCGATTAGGTGAGCTAGTCGCCCTTAAATGGGATAATGTCAATTTTGATGATAATACCATTTTGGTTTGTGAATCTTATAGACGTACAACAAAATATAATGCAGAGGCTCCACTGAAAGAATTATGGATAAAAAGGATCTAAAAACTAAAAATAGTAAGCGTATTATTCCTATCTCAAATGCTTTAAAACCTCTTCTATTAAACCATCACCAACACTCATCTAGTGAATATGTATTCCCTTCATCTACTGGTTCCCACATGACACCCGAAAATGTTCGTCGAATCCAAATATCATTATGTAAAAAAGCTAATATCCCATATAAAAACTTTCATGCTTTACGTCATACATTTGCTACCCGTCTTATTGAGTCTGGCGTTGATATAAAAACAGTATCTCTATTACTCGGTCATGCCGACATTAATATCACACTTAATACCTATGTCCACTCTACAGATGATACAAAGCATAATGCAGCTAATGCATTAAATTATTTACTGTAATAAAAAGTGCATTAAATTTGCATTAAACCAAAAAAATCCCAATGGCTAATTTTCTTAAACCATTGGGATTACTAGCTTTATTAGGTTGTTAACCAAATCTATACGCCGGGTTCTGTATTTGATAGTCATCTATCTCGACCTATAGTTACCTATAGGCTCTAGCGACCTACCTAAGACGTGACGAGCAGCCACATATGTCTTTATCCGGTCTTGCTCCAGGCGGGGTTTACATGGCTTTCTAGGTCACCCTAGAAACGGTGAGCTCTTACCTCACCTTTCCACCCTTTCCTATTGCATGCAATAGGTGGTTTATTTCTGTTGCACTTTCCTTAGAGTCGCCTCCACTGGGGGTTACCCAGCACCTTTGCTCTGTGGAGCCCGGACGTTCCTCATCTGCGGCCTTTCGGCACTTGCAGACGCGACCATCTGACTTACTTAACAACTCCATTACTTTACCATAACCTTTTACAGATGTCAACTAGTGGAAGCAACTACCACCTACAAATTCACGTATAATAGAGTTATAAGGTATACCTTCCGTACCTGCAGCAAGGAAATATTCTAAGAATTTCAGTAGCCTTTTAGCTTCACTATAGTAAGGAGACCTTCTATCAATGCCAAATAAAAGTGGTTCAGCTTTATTTTTAAGAACTGCCAGTTCATATAGCAAAACAGTATTAAACATTACATCTGCTTCTTCTTGGAATGGGAAAATATTTTTATTTTCTCCTCTTCTTACAGAAGCCCACTGAGCAAGTGTCTGCTCAGCACTTAATCCCCTATACTGATAATCTCTTACCATACGACGAATAAGCCTTGTATCTGTTGTTGGAATACGATTATGATAATCTACATTAAGCTGAGTCAAACAGCTTACATAAATTTTAAATTTATTTTCTTTTGGTATAGCATAACTTAATTTTTCATTTAAGCCGTGAATACCCTCTATAACTAACACATCTTCCTCTTCTAGCGTAATAGTATGCCCTTTGTACTCTCTTCTCCCTGTCTTAAAATTAAAACTAGGAATATCTACAGTTTCACCTGCAATGAGCTTCGCCATATGTTCATTAAAAAGTTTAATATCTATAGCTTCTAAGGCTTCAAAATCATACTCTCCATACTCATCTCTTGGGGTGTGCTCACGGTCAACAAAATAGTCATCAATTGAAATTACATGAGGTTTTAAACCATTTACTCTAAGCTGTATGCATAGCCTTTGTGCAAAGGTTGTTTTCCCTGAAGAAGATGGTCCTGCAATGAGTACAAGCCTCACCTTAGAGTGTTGGGAAATACTATCTGCAATCTGAGCTATTTTCTTCTCATGTAAAGCTTCTGAAACACGTATAAGATCTGGCAATTTGCCTTCTGTAATAAGGTTATTTAAAGAGGCCACAATATCTACATCTAAAATACGTGCCCAGTTCTCAGACTCTTTAAAGACCTGAGAAAGCTTAGGTTGTGGAACAAAATGAGCAAGTTCAACTGGATTTTGTTCATTTGGAAATAACAAAATAAATCCATGTGCATAAGGAATTAATTTGAACAAGCGTACTTCTTTTGTATTAGGCATCATATATCCATAAAAATAATTTTTAACACCATCTAACTCATATAAATTCACTGTAGAGGTACGTCTATATTTAAAGAGCGCCTCTTTATCAGGCATATCTAAAGCTTTAAACTGCCTAAGCGCTTCATCTACGGATAAAGTAGACTTCTGAATAGGAAGTTCCTTCTCCACTAAACTATGCATATAGTCTTCAATAACCTGTAAATGCTCTGGTGTACATTCAAGATGTTTGTCAAATTCACAAAAATACCCGCCGGCTATGTGATGATTAACCAGTACGGTTGTACTTGGAAAGCATTTTTGCACCGCCACAATTAACAAAAAGGTAGATGTACGCTGATAAATACGCATACCATCCTTCTCTGTAAGGTCTACAAAGCTTACCTCTTCTAGAGATTCCTCTATAGTACTACAGAGTTCCCTAAGTACATTACCAACTCTTGCACAGACTATAGGTGATATATGCTTTACCTGTAACTGCTCAATAAGCTGCATAAATGTAGTACCTTTTAAAACCTGCACAATCTTACCTTCTTTTAATTTTACACTTACTTGCTCACTCATAGGTTCTACCCCCTTAATTAAGCTTATAAAGTTTGAAATGTCTCACCATCTACAGTGGAACATACTATTTTCATATCTTTAAACTGTTTAGTTAAATAGCTCTCAATAATAGGCATAGCAATATTTTCTGAAGCGTAGTGTCCTACATCTACTACAACAAGTCCTTTGCTTAAGGCCTCTTGCGCTTGATGGAAGGAAACATCTCCCGTAATATAAAGGTCTGCCTGAGTAGCTGCTATTCCTATAAAAGAACCACCGCTACCTGAACAAAGTGCTACTTTAGAAATCATTTTATCCTCCTTAGCTACAAGTCGTACATAAGGAATACCAAAAATCTGTTTAAGCGTATCTATAAATTCACTTACTCTTGTAGGGTTACATGTTCCTACACGTCCAATACCTTCACAATGCTCTATATTTTCTAAATTATAAAGATCATAAGCAATCTCTTCATAAGGATGGACATTTTTAATACTCTCCATAAGCTCTTGTACCTGACTTGGCTCAACCATACATTCAAGCTTAACTTCTTTAACTGCCTCAAGTTGATCCATTTTACCTAAATAAGGATTGCTTCCCTCTAAGGGCATAAAAGTTCCAATACCTTCTGCTCCGAATGTACATCCTATATAATTCCCTATTGTAGCTTTATTACACTTTACTATAGCTTGACGTACTGCTTCATAATGCGATTGTGGTACATAGACCACTAGCTTTTGCAATTTATAAGATGATGTAACCTGTAAAGGTTTAATAGCTTTAAGTCCTATTTGATGCGCTAAGTAATCATTAATACCCCCTGTGGCTACATCAAAATTGGTATGCATTGAAAAAACTGCAAGGTCATGTTTAATAAGTTTATAAAGCATCTGCCCCATTGGTGTATCATAATCAATACTGCTTATGGGCTTAAAAAGTAAAGGATGATGTGTCACAATAAGTTGGGCACCCATATTTATAGCTTCATCAATAACTTCTAAATTTAAATCCAGTGCACAAAGTACTTTTTGAACAGGTGCTTTTTTAGAACCCACCATAAGCCCTATACTATCCCAAGATTCTGCAAGATGTGGTGGTGCAAAAGCATTTAGAGCCTCTACTACTTCTTTTATTGTATACATGTAATAGCCTCCCTATATAAAGCATATTCTTTTTCAAGTTCTGCTATACGCTCTTTAATTTGCTCTGTCTGGGTATCCTTTAGCTGATCTATAATTTTTTTATAGCCGGTTCCTTTATAATCAAGCCATGACTGATAAAGTTCAGTAGCATGTTCAAGTAAATATTTACCATATACATACTCACATTCTTTTTCATATTTTTCTATGCCTGGCACTGCAACAATGATTGTATAATACTTGCCATCTTCTTCAAGGAATGTCTCTTGTTCTATTTTAAATCCAATCTCATGTATATATTTTCTAATTTCTGTTAGATTGTTCTGAGGTTGAAGGATAATTTTTTTCATCCCCTTTACAAGCTCTAAATCATTTTCTAGAATATCATGTATAAGGTATCCACCCATACCTGCTATAATCACCACATCTATCTGATCTTCTTTACAAAGCGTACTAAGGCCGCCTCCTTGTCTCGTTTCTATACCTGTTACCTGATATTTAGCCATATTACGTTTTGCACTTTCAAGTGGTCCTTTATTAATATCACTTGCTATACAGTAAGATACTTGATTTTGTAATCTAAGATAAATAGGAATATACCCATGGTCCGTTCCTATATCAGCTACTCTCATATTATTTGGCACAAGGTTTGCGATTGCACCAAGTCTTTTTGATAATTGCACGTTAACACCTCTTTGTCATTCATTATTATGTCATAATACAAAATAGAAGTTGAACTTTCAACTCCTATTCTAAGTAATCTTTTAATTTTTTACTACGGCTTGGATGTCTGAGTTTGCGTAAGGCCTTAGCTTCAATTTGCCTAATACGCTCTCTCGTTACATTGAATTCTTTACCTACTTCTTCAAGTGTACGTGCTCTTCCATCATCTAGTCCAAATCTTAATCTTAACACTTTTTGCTCACGTTCTGTAAGTGTATCAAGTACTTCTATAAGCTGTTCCTTAAGTAAGGTAAAAGCTGCTGCCTCTGCTGGTACAGGTACATCATCATCAGGGATAAAGTCACCTAAATGGCTATCTTCTTCTTCACCTATTGGTGTTTCTAGTGAAACAGGCTCTTGAGAAATTTTCATAATTTCTCTTACCTTACTTACTGGCATTTCCATAGCTTTAGCAATTTCTTCCGGTACAGGGTCTCGTCCTAATTCTTGAAGAAGTTGTCTCGATACGCGCATCAGTCTGTTAATCGTCTCTACCATATGCACTGGAATACGAATTGTACGTGCTTGGTCAGCAATAGCACGTGTAATAGCTTGTCTAATCCACCATGTGGCATATGTACTAAACTTATATCCTTTACGATAATCAAACTTCTCTACAGCTTTTATAAGGCCTAGATTCCCCTCCTGAATTAAATCTAAGAAAAGCATACCACGCCCTACATATCTTTTGGCGATGCTTACTACTAATCTAAGATTAGCTTCTGCCAACCTTTT
>JAHLFD010000119.1:0-9827 GCA_018883975.1 Candidatus Niameybacter stercoravium | reverse complement strand
GATAACTGCCCATATTGACACTAGATACCTGCCAGACAGAAGGTGCTTTCTCATCAAAGCTTTTAAGGTGCTCTTCTGTTACACCCATAAGTTTTGCTGCTTCAGTTAACATGAGCTTATCTACAAACTTCATATTTAAAGTCTCTGCTAACTTTTCACCTACAAGTCTTCCTCCACTGCCAAACTCTCTATTGATGGTAATCGCTATATTATTTTTCATAATAACCCCTCCAATTATAGAATTATCAGGTTAAATTAGTACGATAAAATAAAATTTTACCCTTAATTTATTATAGCATAAACAAGCCATTTTTGCATCATTATATAATATTCAAAATATTGCAAAACAATGTAACTATCTCCACATGTTTCTGCTAGTAACCTTAGGTTCATTGGGTGGTGAGAAGTATACTCACCTGAGTACTTCCTTAAAAAAGCCGAGAATACTTCCCCTTCCCCCTTTATATTCTAGAAAATTAGAGCCTTCCTAGAATATAAAAAAGAGACACTCAGGTCTCTTTTTTATATGTGATCTATAAGATTAAGCACTGTTGCTTTTGGTCTTGTCATAGCTTCAATACTATAACGAATACCTTGTGTACCCATACCAGATGATTTAACCCCTAAGAATGGGAAGTGGTCTGGTCCTCTTTCTGTCTTGTTATTAATTTGAACTGTTCCAACTTCTAATCTTCTTGCAATACCAAAGGCTTTATCAATGTTCTTTGTAAATACAGAAGATTGAAGTCCATATTCAGATTCATTAGCAATTCTTATAGCTTCATCTATATCCTTTACTCTAATAATTGGTAACACTGGTCCAAAAGGTTCTTCCCATGCCAGTCTCATTTCTTCAGTTACATCATCAATAAGTGTTGGATGTATGGTATTCCCTTCACGTTTACCACCTGCAAGAAGCTTGCCACCTTTATCTAGAGCATCTTTTATAAGTTCTTCTACAAAGTCTGCTGAAGCAGATGAAATAAGCGGTACAATGACTGTCTTTTCATCAAATGGGTCACCCACTACAAGCTTATCTACTTTTTCTTTTATTTTCTCTACAAGTGTATCTGCTACCTTTTCATCTACTAACACACGCTTAACAGCTGTACAACGTTGTCCTGAGTAAGAGAAAGCACCTGATACAATATTGCTTGCTGCCCAGTCTAAGTCTGCATCGTCTAATACAATAGCTGCATCCTTACCACCAAGCTCCATAAGAAGTGGTTTCATAGTAGAAATACTTGCTAAATGCTGACCAATTTCTGTACTACCTGTAAAGTTGATAAAATCAACATCTTTATGTGTTACCACATAATCACCAATTTCACTCCCTCTACCTGTTACAGTATTAAGGACTCCCTTTGGAACGCCTGCCATTTCAAAGATTCTTACAAGGTGGAGTGTACTGATAGACCCTTGTGTAGGTGGCTTAAGCACTACTGTATTTCCACCTACTAAAGCAGGTGCAATTTTAGAAGTAGATAGGTTAACTGGATAGTTGAAAGGCGAAATAGCAAGTACTGTCCCTAGCGGTTCACGGCTAATAAAGGACATTTTATTTGTGCCATAGCCAGGGAAAGCATCTGCTTGTAACATTTCACCTTTCATTTGCTTAGCTGCATCTGCTGTAAAGAGAAGGAAGTCAGCTGTACGTTCTACTTCTGCAATACTTGATTTAATATCTTTAGCAATTTCCTTAACAAGAACTTTAGCAATTTCTTCTTTATGTTCTCTTAATAAGAAAGCTGCTTGATTAAGCACATTTGCACGCTCAATAAGCGGTGTTTCTTTCCAAGCTTTTTGCGCAGCCTTAGCGGATGCCATAACCTCATCTACTTCTTCAGTTGTCATACTTGGCACCATACCAATAAGCTGACCGTCTATAGGTGAAAAAATTTTAATGGTTTTACCTGTTCTAGAAGGTTTCCAACTTCCATCTACACTATTATAGTAACAATTATCTTTATCTCTAATGGTTTGAAACATATTAACCTCCAAATAAATTGCTTTTCTCTTTTATTATATGCAAACTTTGTCTTATGATGCAAATAAAAATTATTATTTAATAACTTTTTGTCGTTTTTCCTTATATTTTTCTGCATGAAAAAAGAGCTACCTAAGTAGCTCTTTTCCTTTAGATGATATTTAAAACGATTGCTAATACAACAAAAACACCAGCAGTGATTTTTGTCCAAAGCTCGAATCTACCCTCTAAAGTGTGTTTTTTATTTTTATTCCAGTAACTCTCTTGATTTGTTGCGAAAGCTGCACCAAGTCCTGCAGATTTACCTTCTTGGAGTAATACAACAACGATAATAGCAATCGCTGCTAATACGTAAACTCCTGCAACAACCATTTGTAAAATATCCATGGCTTTGCCTCCTTAAATACGTTTTACGCTCTTTCTATCATAGCATAGGCTTATCCTAATTGCAATATAACAAAGATTCTTTACATATATTACACTTTAATTTCCCACTTACTTCAAACCCTTGTAAAATATAGAGATTGTATGTAGTCTCTAGCCTTACAAATCTCACTTTTCATTCACGAAACTCAAGCCACGCATCCTGTTTGCACAACAAAACAAATCTATAGGGCGCACTGCCTCAAACCATGATTCTACCTTAAAGTTAAAAGATAAGGGAATATCGCCCATTATATAGATAAGTGCATTTAACTGATTTTCTGAAGTTCATACAGTCAATAAAGTAATATCTGCACTCTATTTTTAAATAGACACATTATCTTAGGACAACTATACATACAAAAAGGCGCATCCTTATACGGATACGCCTTTTTAAAACACGTTTAATTAACACTAATAAAAAGTATTAAAATTCCACCTTATAAGTGATTAACATGGCATCCGTTCTATTTAAATATATAGTTGTCATATCAATCACCTCTTTTCATTTTATTAATGCATCTTAATTAAGATTATTATAATTTTTACACACAATTTTATCAACTGATTTTCTAATGACTAGATTATCTTTTTTCTATAACTTAGTATCATCAATATTCATTAGGTAGTTTCTAGCTTCTCCAATAACGCTCTTAATACATCCATCTTCAAATGGAGATTTAAGATTTGCCAGTTCTACTAATTGTAAGAATGACT
Source organism: Candidatus Niameybacter stercoravium (assembly GCA_018883975.1). GTDB lineage: Bacteria > Bacillota > Clostridia > Lachnospirales > Cellulosilyticaceae > Zhenhengia > Zhenhengia stercoravium. The sequence continues at coordinate 6,700 of JAHLFD010000119.1, read as the reverse complement.
TTGTACCACCCGGTTTACAAATACGCATATAATCTGCCCAGCCTGCTTCTCTATCGTGATTCATTTTTTCCCAGAATTGAAGGGCACATACTTGAGCAAGTGTGTAGTCAATATAGTAGAATGGTGATGCAAAAATATGGCCTTGTTTATACCACCATGTCCCACGATCTAAAAGTTCGCACTCACTATAATCTTTATGTGGTAAGTATTGTTTTTCAAGTTCTCTCCAATGTGCTTTTCTTTCAGCTGGTGTAGCTGTTGGATTTTCATATACGAAGTGTTGGAAGGCATCTACAATAATGCCATATGGGATAAATTTAATTGCACTTCCTAAGTGCTCATATTTGTATTTAGCTGTATCTTGTTTAAAGAAGTTTTCCATCCAAGGCCATGTGATAAACTCCATACTCATTGAGTGGATTTCACAGCTTTCATAAGTTGGGAAAGTAAGTCCTGGTACTTCAATCCATCTTGACTGATATACTTGGAAGGCATGCCCTGCTTCATGAGTAAGTACATCAATATCTCCTGCTGTTCCATTAAAGTTAGAGAAGATAAATGGTGATTTATAAGCTGGGAAGAATGTACAATATCCTCCTGATTGTTTACCTGGTTTAGTTTCTAAATCTAAAAGTTCATTCTCTGTCATAAAGTCGAAGAATTCTTTTGTCTCAGGAGAAAGCTCACTGTACATCTTTTTACCATTTTCTAAAATAAATGTAGAATCTCCTTGTGGCGTTGCATTTCCACTATTAAACTCAAAATCCACATCATAATAAGCTAAATGGTCAAGTCCTAAACGTTTTGCCTGCCGTGCATAAAGCTCATTAGCTACAGGTACGATATCTTCTAATACTTGTTTTCTGTAGTTTGCTACCATATCTCTATTGTAGTCATTACGATTCATAAGACGATAGCCAAACTCCACATAATCTTTAAAACCTAATTTTTTAGCTTTTTGGTCTCTTACTTGTACCATCTTATCAAATAATTCATCTATCTTAGCCTCATGAGCCTCAAAGAAACTAAAATATGCTTCATGAGCACGTTTTCTTGTCTCTCTGTCTTTAGAAAGCATAAATGGTCTAAGGCCTGATAAGTTATAAGTCTGACCTTCAAACTCAATTTCGGCAGAAGCAATAAGTTTATTATATTCTGTCACAAGTTTATTTTCTTGCTTCATCTCCTCCATAATCTCTGGTGAGAAAGTTAGTCTTGAGTTTTCCATAATATCAAAGTATTGTTTGCTAAACTCTTCTTCTAACTCTGCTCTAAAAGGAGAATCAAGCATAACTGCTTCAAAGTTATTAATAACTTCTCCATACATTGGATAATGTTCATCCCAGTAATCACTTTCTCCTTCATAGAAAGCATCTTTTGTATTGATTGTATAGCGTACACTTGCAATATCTGCCGCTGTCATAACTGTATTAATATAGTGATGAATTTCTTTAGCCTTCTCAATTTGTGCTTGGCTTGTATCAGCATTTTTAAGTTCTTCTGTCATTTTAGAGAGCGTTTCTTTAAAAACTTCGAAGTCTGGTCTTTCATACTTAAAATCTTTAAATTTCATACTTTATCCTTCTTTCTTAGAAATTATTTTCTTAATATTTATTATAATTGAATTTATTTATCACATCAACCTTATCTAAACTTCCTATCTCGTTTCCATAGACTTTCAGTTTATACTATATGCTACTCTCCTAGTAATCCCTTAAAGCCCCTTTATCTATACCTTTTATTCTGCATGGGGGCCCTCAATCTCTAGATAATAAGAAAGTGCAGCATACTCTTCTAATGAGTATGCTGCACTTTCTGCGCTATTTTATGATACTTCGTCTTATATGTGTGTTTACCTAGTAAGATTGAAGAAAGAGCGAAGTCCTCTATATTCAGCTACTTCACCAAGCTCTTCTTCTATACGAAGAAGTTGGTTATATTTTGCGGTACGGTCAGCACGGGCTGGCGCACCAGTTTTAATTTGTCCTGCATTGACTGCAACGACAATATCAGCTATGGTAGCATCTTCTGATTCCCCTGAGCGGTGTGACACGACTGCAGTATAACCCGCTCTATTAGCCATCTCAATAGCATTGAAAGTTTCAGTAAGTGTACCAATTTGATTGACTTTAATAAGAATGGAGTTGCCCACTTTTTTGAGGATACCTTTTTCCAAGATACTTGTATTGGTTACGAATAAATCGTCTCCTACTAATTGGATACGGTCTCCTAAACGTTCACTTAGGAGTGCCCATCCGTCCCAATCTTTTTCCCCTAAACCATCTTCAATAGAAATGATAGGGAATTGATTTACAAGATTTTCGTAGTAATCGACCATTTCCTCGGATGTACGTACAATTTGTGTACCTTTCATTTTGCTTTCGCCTTTGAAATAGTACTTACCATCTGCATCATTATAAAGCTCAGATGCTGCAGCATCCATTGCGATGCGTACTTCTTCGCCTGGCTTATAGCCAGCTTTTTCGATCGCCAGTGCAATAAGTGTAAGGACTTCTTCTGAAGTAGCAAGGTCTGGTGCAAAACCACCTTCATCTCCTACCCCTGTAGCCAGTCCTTTATCATTAAGTACTTTCTTAAGTGTGTGATAAATCTCACTACACATACGAAGTGCTTCTTTAAAGGATGTTGCCCCTACAGGCATAATCATAAATTCTTGAAGGTCTACTGTGTTATCGGCATGCTCTCCGCCATTTAGAATATTCATCATAGGTACAGGTAGCACTTTCGCATTTATCCCACCTAGGTATTGATAAAGAGGCATGCTTTGTGCTTTTGCAGCTGCTTTTGCCACTGCCATAGACACACCTAGTATCGCATTTGCACCTAACTTACTCTTGTTTGGTGTGCCATCTAAGTCTATCATCACTTTGTCTATTGCAGCTTGATCAAGGGCATTCATACCTATAACTTCTTCTGCAATAATATCATTGACATTTTTAACGGCTTTTTGCACACCTTTACCTAAGTATCTAGAACTATCTCCATCACGAAGCTCTATAGCTTCAAGCTCGCCTGTAGAAGCTCCTGAAGGTACGATGGCGCGCCCAACGTAATCTCCTTCAACAATAACTTCTACTTCCACTGTCGGATTAGCTCTAGAGTCTAACACCTCTCTTGCAAATACATCCAAAATCTCAATGTAACCTTTCATATGTGTATAACTCCTTTCAGCATGCTTAAATATCGAAGTTTTATTATCTCCACTTTTTATCTAATCATACTCAAAGTGTATCCACCTTATACCAAAATTACACTGTTTACTTACATGAATCAGGCTAAGTTAGGCATTCCTGCCCGAAGCCTAACCCCTTTTACCTGACTCCTTATTGTTTAGGCTCACGCAATCTAAAATCTGCATCACACTTTAGCTTAAGCTTTCTTAAACTTTATATGAGTCATAGCCTATTAACTTTACGTCTCTTCTAAAGATAGCCCTCTTGCCCCGAAAAGATTCCAATCCTTATTTAACGAGTAAAGACTCTCCGTCCATCTCAGCTGGTTTTTCCATACCCATCATCTCAATAAGTGTTGGTGCGATATCTGCAAGTTTACCGCCCTCTTTAAGAGTTACACCTTCTTTGTAATTAACAAGTACGAATGGAACTGGGTTTACAGTATGTGCTGTAAATGCTCCGTTTGTTTCATAATCTTTCATTTGTTCCGCATTACCGTGGTCAGCGCGGATGAAAGCATAACCATTTGTTTCTTCAATTGCTGTGATTACTTTACCAACAGCTGTATCCACTGCTTCAATAGCACTTACTGCAGCATCCATATTACCTGTATGACCAACCATATCTGGGTTAGCAAAGTTACAAATGATTACATCATATTTACCACTACGAATAGCATCGTCAAGTTTATCAGATACTTCGTTTACGCTCATTTCTGGTTGAAGGTCGTAAGTTGCTACTTTTGGAGAAGAAACTAATACACGGTCTTCATTTTCGTATGGATCTTCTACACCACCGTTGAAGAAGAATGTAACGTGAGCATATTTTTCTGTTTCAGCAATACGAAGCTGAGATTTACCTGCATTTGCAAGGAATTCGCCAAATGTGTTAGTAAGTGTTTGTGGTGTAAACGCTACTTCTTTATTTGGAATTGTAATATCGTATTGTGTGAAAGTTACAAAGTGAGTATTCACTCTATCTCTTTCAAAGCCTGTGAATGCATCGTCACAGAATGCGCGAGTCATTTCACGTGCACGGTCAGGACGGAAGTTAAAGAAGATTACTGAGTCGCCTTCTTCTACTTTACCTACTGGCTGACCATCTTTTGTAATGATTGTTGGAAGTACGAATTCATCGTATACTTCTTTAGCATATGAATCAGCCATTGCAGTTACTGCATCAGCTGCTGTTTCACCTTGTGCATTTACGATAGCATTGTATGCTAACTCAACGCGGTCCCATCTGTTATCACGGTCCATTGCATAGTAACGACCTGAGATTGTAGCGATTTCACCTACGCCGATTTCTTTGATTTTGTCTTCAAGTGCAGCTACGAAGTCTTTACCTGAAGCTGGAGCTGTATCACGACCATCTAAGAACGCATGTACATAAACTTTTGTAAGACCAAATTTTTTAGCCATTTCTAAAAGTCCATATAAATGTGTGTTATGGCTGTGTACACCACCATCTGATAAAAGTCCAAATAAGTGAAGAGCTTTATCGTTATTTTTTGCATTGTTCATTGCACCAGCTAAAGCTTCATTTTCGAAGAAATCTCCGTCAGCGATTGCTTTAGTGATACGTGTAAGTTCTTGATATACAATGCGTCCAGCGCCCATGTTAAGGTGACCTACTTCTGAGTTACCCATTTGGCCATCTGGAAGGCCTACTGCCATACCACTTGCATATCCAGCCACTGTAGGATATTTTGCCATGATACGGTCAAGGTTAGGTTTGTTTGCATTTGCGATAGCATTGCCATCTTTTAAATCATTGATTCCGAATCCGTCAAGGATAAGGAGTAATGTAGTTTGTTTACTCATATCTGTTCTCCTTCTAAGAGGCAGCTTATTTATAGTTAACGATTGAAGCAAATTCTGGTTTAAGACTTGCTCCACCTACTAAACCACCATCAATGTTACCCATGTTGAATAACTCGTTAGCGTTACCACCATTTACAGAACCGCCGTATTGTACGCGTACTTCATCAGCAACTTCTTGGCTATATACTTCTGCGATTACCTGACGGATTGCAGCACATACTTCTTCTGCTTGAGCTGAAGTAGCTGTCATACCTGTTCCGATAGCCCAGATTGGTTCGTAAGCGATAACTACTTTTTTAGCATCTTCTGCTGTTACATCTTTAAGAGCAATTTTTGTTTGAAGACGAACTAAGTCAATTGTTACACCTTGTTGTCTTTCTTCTAAGCTTTCACCAACACATACAACTGGTACTAAGCCATGTTCTAAAGCTTTTAATGTTTTTTTGTTAACTGTTTGATCTGTTTCAGCGAAGTATTGTCTTCTTTCTGAGTGACCGATGATTACGTATTTAACACCAAGTTCTACTAACATGCTTGGAGCGATTTCTCCTGTATAAGCACCGTTTTCTTCGAAGTGCATATTTTGAGCACCTACAGCAATGTTTGTTCCTTTTACAGCTTCAAGTACAGCTGGAAGGCATACGAATGGAGGACATACTACTACGTCTACTTCATTTGAGTTAATTTCATTTTTAAGTGAGTCGATAAGTTCTACAGCTTTAGCTGGAGTCATATTCATTTTCCAGTTACCAGCAACGATTTTTTTACGCATAGGTTTTAATCTCCTTCTTTATGACCCTTAGGCCTATTAATATAGGCGCAGAGTACTCTACCTCCTAGAAGAGATAGAGTACCCATCTAACCTATTAAATTTTCAAAAATCATTTTATCTAATAAGTAATAAGTTAATTATTTACAAGTACAGTTACATCCGCAACCTTTGTTGTCAGCTGCAGCAACACCTGGAAGCTCTTTACCTTCTAAGAATTCTAAAGATGCTCCACCACCTGTTGAGATGTGGCTCATTTTATCAGCGAAACCAAGACGTTTAACAGCGTTTACAGAGTCTCCCCCACCTACTACTGTTGTAGCACCTTCAAGGTTAGCTACTGCATCACATACTGCAAGTGTACCTGCAGCAAAGTTTTCGAATTCGAATACACCCATTGGTCCATTCCATACAACTGTTTTAGCACCAGCTAAAGCATCTTTGTAAAGTTCGATTGTTTTTGGTCCAATATCAAAGCCTGACCAACCAGCTTCAATTGTTTCTACTACAGCTTTTTCTGTATCATTAGAGAATTCTTTACCAACTACGTGGTCAACTGGAAGAAGGAGTTTAACACCTTTTTCTTCAGCTTTTTTAACCATTTCTAAAGCGTAATCCATTTTATCTTCTTCTAATAATGAGTTACCAACTTCTTGTCCCTGTGCTTTAAGGAATGTGTAAGCCATACCACCACCGATGATAAGTGTATCAACTTTTTCAAGAAGGTTGTTGATAACAGCAATTTTATCAGAAACTTTAGCACCACCAAGGATCGCTACGAATGGACGAACTGGGTTTTCTACAGCTTCGCCTAAGAATTTGATTTCTTTTTGCATTAAGTAACCAACTACGTTTTCTTTACAAACTTTAGTTACACCAACGTTTGAGCCTGTCTCTTATACACATCTCCGAGC
>JAHLFD010000118.1:0-8873 GCA_018883975.1 Candidatus Niameybacter stercoravium | reverse complement strand
CGATCATCATCTAAAGCTGCTACGATTTTATAGGTATTATTTGGATTTTTTTTAGACTCTTTAATGATAAGAGCAGCAGCATCTCCAGCACCAATGAGGATGACCCTGCTTTTTTCAACACCATTAAGATGTCCTTTTAAGGCATTATAGCTCTTAGAGAATTTGCTTAAAATACGATTAACAAATTTGTAACTAAAACGTGATAAAATAAGAAGTAAAAGAACTAGGCTCGTATAGATAAAATAAACACTTAATGGAAAAATTACATCTGTAACATTGCCATAAATAAAGAATAAAAGAGAAGATATGCAAGTTGCTCCCCCTATGTAGAGTAATTCGTGTGTTGTAATGTAGCGTAGTAAGCATTTATGAAGTTTAAAAGCTACATTGATAATAAGGTGGATCAAAGTAAGGACAATCCACTGAGTGGCATAAGCCTTTAAATAGTGTGGCGGAATAGTTCCCTCAAAACGTAAAAAGAGCGCAACAAAAAAAGCAATATTAATCAGAATAATATCACTCATTAATAAAACTGATTTGTAAATGATAGGCATAGCAAGCCCTCCCCTTTGAAAATATAAGCATTATAATTTTATCATAAATGCAAAAATGTATCAAATGTAATAAATGGAATTAAGTAAAAAGTTTTATAGCTTGAAATTGCTTTGTGCAATGGCAAAATGCTATTTCGATAATTAAAAATACATGTTAACATATAGGATGAAAGCCTATAAAGGAGGGAGAAGTTTGGAGAGCGTACTAAGGAAGGAAGAAAAGTATTTAATCACCATGCTGGACGCTAGGCGTTATATGGATACTTTGGAGAAATTAATGCTGCAAGATAGCCATAATGGGGCAGAGGGATATAAGATTAGAAGCTTATACTTTGATAGTCTTAATGATAGGGATTTTGTAGAGAAAGAGCAGGGATTATCAGTAAGAAAGAAGATACGCTTACGTCTATATAATCCGAAGAGTACATATGCTGTTTTGGAAATGAAACAAAAGCAGGGTGAGAACCAGCTTAAGCGTTCTTTAAAAATAGAGCGTGAGGATGCTATTTTGCTTACTAAAGGAATTTATACACCTCTTTTAAAACATAAACAACCTTTTGCTAGAGAGTGCTTTAGCATTATGAATATGGATTGCTATAGACCTAAAACTATAGTGGAATATAATAGGAAAGCTTTTATAGCTAGGGAAAATAGAATTAGAATTACTTTTGATAGTGCAATTAGAGCGACTGAAAGTTGCTATGACCTTTTCTCTGAGAATCTGTGTCTATATCCTGTTATGGATCAGGCACATATTGTGCTGGAAGTTAAATATAATGGTTTTTTATTAAACTATATTAAAGATATGGTACGTGAGGTGAATCGCAGTAGTCTTTCTGTTAGCAAGTATTGCTTAGGAAGAAATATAAGTTTTAAATAGGCGTAAGTAGGAGGATTTGGCATGAGAGAATATTTAGGTAACATTTTAAGTATAAGTAATGGACAAACACTGTCCATAGAAGAAGTCATAGGTCATATACTTGTAGCAGGAGTGATAGGATTAGCCATTTATTTATCCTATTGGATTACCCATGTAGGTACTGTGTATAGTAAGAAGTTTAATGTTTCTTTAGCTATGTTAACATTATTAACTACAACTGTTATGACGGTTATTCAGAATAACATTGCGTTATCCCTAGGGATGGTAGGCGCACTATCCATTGTACGTTACAGAACAGCGATTAAGGATTCAAGGGATACAGCTTATATTTTCTGGGCTGTTATTACAGGGATTTGTTGTGGCACAGGGAGCTATATGATTGGGGCTATAGGCTCAGGAGCTGTTTTTATTCTCCTTCTTTTATTAGGGCGTGTTAAAAATGATAATCGTATGCTCCTTGTCATTAGATGTGCGAGGGAAAAAGGCGTAGAGATAGAGTCTATTGTCTTTAAAACTTTTGAGAATAAAGCCAAACTTAGAGTGAAAAATTCAACAGAAGTATCTATTGAGTTCATTTATGAACTTTCTAAGAAAAGCTATGATAAGGCGCATAAGACAACGCCAGATATACTAGATTATATTTATACCATTGGTGGCATTGAATATGTCAATGTTGTAGTCCAAAATGATGAAATTGTATAGATAGTAGGCAGCGGTTATGAATAGTAAATGGATTGTAGTAGGCGCTGTTATAGGTATGCTGGGAATATCCGCATGGGTCTCTACATGGGGAGAGGAGCAAAGTACACGTGTGCATCAGCACTTACAAGAAGATGGAAGGCAGGAGTGCACGCATGATGAAGCAGAGTTTTGCACACACCTACCTATTATTGCCATAGATACACAGGGGCAGAAGATAGAAATAGAAAAAGTAGAGATAGAACCTTATGATTATAGTAAGTCAAGTGAGATTACTGCCTCTATAAAAGTATGGGATAGTCTTTCTGCCTCTAATCATTTAACGGATAATGAGACATTTGCAACACTGGTGAGATTGCGTTATAGAGGAAATACTTCTCTGAACTTTGATAAGAAATCATATAAACTAAATTTTATCCATGAAGACTTATCAAAGAATAAGGATGAAGATCTATTAGGTATGGGTAAACATGATGAATGGATACTAAATGGCCCTTTCTTAGATAAGACGCTTATCCGTAATTACATGTGTCTTAATATTGCAGGAGAAATTATGAAAGATGCGCCAGATGTACGTTTTTGTGAAGTATTTGTAGATGGCGTTTATCAAGGTGTTTATGTAGCTATGGAAAGTATAGAAAAAGCTACAGAACGTGTAGATATTACTTCTTATAAAGAAGGAGATCCTTTCACAAGTTATATTATTAGATCAGACAGGGAAAGACAGCTTCCAGAAACACTTAATCATTTTACAAAGTATGCCAATAAATTAGGAGAAAATATTGCACTAGAAATCATCTATCCAAAAGTAGCAGCGAGGAGACCTGAGCTCAAGAGTTTTATAGAACAGGATCTTTCTAAGTTTGAAAAAGCTTTGTATTCTTTTGATTATGATGATGATAAGTATGGCTATAAAAAGTTTATAGAGGTAGAGAGCTTTATAGATTACTTTATTATAAATGAGTTTTTTAAAAACTATGATGCAGGGCTTTACTCTACCTATTTTTATAAAGATATAAGGGGTAAATTACATATCGGCCCTGTTTGGGATTTTAATAATGCAGCAGATAATTTTATAGATATGCCATTAGATGAGCGTGGAATGGATATGGTTCATAGAAGCTGGTATTTTATGCTGATAAAAGATGAAGACTTTGTAGAGGCTATTATTAAGCGCTATCATACTTTGCGTGAAGGATGGCTAAATGAAGAGCTTCTATTAAACTATATAGATGAAACAATAGCTTTTTTAGGAGAAGCAATAGAGCGCAATAATCAGGTGTGGGGTTATAGCTTCGACCCTAAAAAGGTAGATGGAAATAATCGTTTAGCACCTATGGAGCGAAATGTAACGAGCTATGAGGAAAGCATCTTGCAACTTAAAGACTTCATTATCCGAAGAGGAAGGTGGATGGATCAACATATAGAAATTCTAAGACAGTATGCACATGAATCTAAGGTTAAGAAATTTAATCACTAGAAGATAAGGGGGACAAGATGAAGAAATTTATAATACTATGTTTAACTTGTATGATCCTCTATGTTATAGGAGACTATCTTTATTATAATCAAGGTATTCATATCCCCGTTTTAGAACAGGAAGTAACAACCCATGTGAGGACTATGGGTAAGGAGATTTATTTACAGAAGGAAGGAAAGTTTGAGCCTTTTGAAATAAAAGGAGTGAATATGGGGGCAGGGATACCAGGACACTTTGCAACAGATTATGCTATAACCCAAAAGGATTATATGAGATGGTTTAAGTATATACAGGATATGGGTGCAAATACTATTAGGGTTTATACGATTTTAGCAGATGATTTCTATGAGGCGGTGTATCAGTATAACAAGGATAATGATAACCCGCTTTATATCATTCATGGTTTGTGGGTGGATGACTATGTACAAAACTCCTATATGGACGCTTATGCTCCAGAGTTTGTGGATACCTTTATAGAAGATGGTAAGAATTTGATTGACATTATCCATGGAAAGAAAAAATTTTTCTTAGGGAGAGGACAAGGTGGTGGGATCTATAAAAGAGACATATCACCTTGGGTGATAGGCTATATCTTAGGTGTAGAGTGGGAAGATGTAACAGTAGCTTATACTAATCACATGAAACAAGATAAAAATACATATGAAGGACAATATATGTATACAACTACAGAGGCAAGCCCTTTTGAGGCTATGCTTGCTCGGGTAGGGGATGAGCTTATCGCTTATGAGACAAGACGATATGGAGAGCAACGTTTAGTAGCTTTTTCTAACTGGGTTACAACAGACCCTTTTGATTATGAGGAAGAGATTGCAGATCACTTTGATAAGGTGGCTAAGGTAGATGTAGAACAGATTCAAAGTACAGAGGCCTTTATCTCAGGTACTTTTGCTTCTTATCATATTTATCCTTATTATCCAGATTATCTGAGCTATGAGGAAGATAAAGAAGAGTATATAGATGAGACAGGTAAGGTCAATACTTATAGGGCTTACTTAAAGAAGATTAATGCCTATCATACTATGCCAGTTATTATTAGCGAGTTTGGGGTGCCATCTTCTAGGGGAATGGCCCAAAGAGATAGGTATACCAATCGCAACCAAGGTAAGATGTCTGAAACGGACCAAGCAGCGGCATTAGTAGCATGTTATGAGGATATTAAAGCAGCTGGGTGTGCGGGCTCTATTGTGTTTAGCTGGCAAGATGAATGGTTTAAACGCACGTGGAATACCATGCATGCAGTAGATCTGCAGAAGACACCTTATTGGAGTGATTATCAAACCAATGAGCAATACTTTGGACTACTTTCCTTTGATCCTGGCAAGGAGAAAAGTATTTGCTATGTAGATGGTGATTTATCTGAATGGACGCAAAAAGATGTAGTATTTCAAGAAAAGGACCTAGCACTTTCGGTTAAGTATGATGAAAAGTTTATCTACTTACTTGCCTATAAGAAAGGGTTAAGTGAGATGGATAAGTTGTATATTCCTATTGATACAACGCCTAAATCAGGCAGTACATATGATGAGAAGAGTGGTGTAAAGTTTGATAGAGCAGCAGACTTTATCGTTGAGATAAATGGGAAAGAGAATAGCCGTGTATGGGTACAGGAAAGATATGAAGTTTTAAGAGCTATGTTTTATGAAGATACACATGGGCTCAATGCCTATGAAGAACCACCGGCTAAAGATAGCGGTGTATTTAAGCCTATTCATATGATCTTGCAGTATACAAGTCAGTTGGAACAGGGGGGAGGAGACGGAACACAAGAGAAAGCAGAAGTGTATGAGACTGGGCTTTTAACATATGGCAATGCTAACCCTTATAAAGAGGGATATAACTCCTTAGCAGACTTTTGCTTTAGCAAGGATTATGTAGAGATTAAGTTACCATGGCAACTTCTTAATTTTTCTAATCCATCTGAGATGATGATTCATGATGATTACTATGAGCACTATGGTGTAGAAGACATGCGTATTAAGGAGATGTATTTAGGGATAGGAATGCAGGATGAGGCTGAGCCTATAAAGATGCAGCCACTAGCGTTAAAGGCATGGCACAGTAGAGTCACTTATCATGAAAGGCTTAAGCCAGCTTATTTTGCCATGCAGAAGGTATGGCGTGAGGGGGATAAGTAGATGATAATTGAAAAACTGACCTTTCTTTACATGTATATATGTCTATGCATTATGCTCTTTAATATAGTGTTTAACTTATATACTAAGATGCAACCACGTTCTCTTTGCCATAAGAAAAAGGTATTAAGAGACCTTTTAACCCAGCAAGATGATGATTCTCTTAAAGATAAGCTTATAAAAAAGCTTAAGGATGTAAACTATTTGAAGGCTTTTCATAAGACTTTAGTAGAAATGGAAGATGAAGCGTTAAGTATACAGTGGAGCATGATAGGAGAAGTCATGAGTGATTTAGCCTATCACTATAGATATAAAAAAGCTGAGAAAAAAGCTTATTTTGCCTATGTGGTTTATTTTCTAGATTTGAACCATAAGATTGAAATCAATACCAGTAGCCTTAAGGAAGCTCGGGCAAAGCTAAGTACACTTTTAATGACGTTCCTTTGGGAAGATTTCATTTATGTGAGAGAGAACGCTTTTAAAGCTGTAATGAGTATAGGGATAGAAGAAGATGCTGTAAGAGCCTTGAAAATTATGGATAAGCGAACTGGGCAACATAATGGGAAGCTTATACAAAATCATTTACTAAACTTTACAGGTGACCATCAAAAGTTAGCAGATGCACTTTATAGTGATTTAGAAGTATTCACATGGGTTATACAAGCAGCTATCATTAATTATTTCAGAATGGTACCAGCAGAGCATGTCCATCATGAAGCTTACTGGGAAGGCTTATACAAGTTATTATGCGATGAAAAGCAGCATAAGGAAGTGAGATTAGCGCTTATACGTTACTTTAACAAATACTACTACGCACCTGTTGGCAAGGCTTTAGTGGAATATGTGCAGGCTAAAGAGGAAGAGAAATGGGAATTTGCTGTAGTAGCTGCGATGGCTTTAGAACGTTATGCAGGAGCTGAAGAGGATGAGGTATTGACGCAGGCGTTAACTTCATCTAATTGGTATGTACGCTTAAATGCAGCCCAGAGCCTAGTGAATAAAGGGTATAGTTATGAGCAGCTTATACAAAATGGGTTAGATGCTTATGCCTGTGATATGCTTACTTATAGGAGACAGCTTAAAGAAATGAAAGAGAGGGAGGCCAGATAGCAGATGATGGATTGGATAAAGGATGTTTTTTATGGCATAGACTTATTTTTTGTAATCTATCTAATAGGGTATTCTACCTTCCTACTTTTATCAGTTACTATAGGTGCTATTGTACTGTATGAGCAGCATGAGAAGAAAAAGCTCTATAACTTTATTGAACAAGATCAGTATGTGCCCGTCTCTATCATTGTACCCGCTTACAATGAACGGTTAACGGTTATTGATACAGTGCAGTCTTTACTGCAATTAGATTATGCTTTATATGAAATCGTTATAGTGGATGATGGGTCAACAGATGGGATGAGCCAGCGTTTAGTAGAGCACTTTAACATGGAAAGGCTATATAGACCTATAAGGAAGAAGATTCTTTGTGAGGAAGAACAAGCTATTTACATGACCTATAAACAAAAAGTACCTATTACCCTTATTTGCAAAAATAATGGTGGTAAAGCGGATGCTCTGAATATGGGAATCAATGCTTCGCAGTATCCTTATTTTATCTGTATGGATGCAGACTCTGTACTGCAATCAGATGCCCTAAGAAATATTATAAGGCCCATTTTAGAAGAGGAAAATGTTATTGCTTGCGGCGGGCTTATACGTATCTTAAACAATGTTGTCCTTGAAAAGGGAAAAGTGGTGGACTATGGTATACCTAAAAACCCACTGGTAGGGATGCAGATGCTAGAGTATGATAGAACTTTCTTAGCTTCTAGGCTTCTATTTGATAAGTTTAATGGCAACCTGATTATTTCAGGTGCCTTTGGACTCTTTAGGAAGGATATGGTCATGGCTGTAGGTGGGTATGACAAAGCTACTGTAGGAGAAGATATGGAGCTTGTTGTAAGGCTTCATGCTTTTTGTAGGGTTAATAAAATACCTTATCAAATTAAATATGCTACAGATGCAGTCTGTTGGAGTCAGGCTCCTGAGTCCATAAGAGACCTTATGAAACAAAGAAGAAGATGGCATAGAGGTCTTTTTCAAAGTGTATTAGCACATAGACAAATTTTCCTTAATGCAGACTATGGCATGATTAGCTTTATTTCATTTTTATATTTTACTATATATGAGCTATTCTCTCCTTATATAGAGCTCTTTGGTATTTTGTCTATTATCATTGCAGTCTTATTAAGACTTGTGAATATACCTTTTATGATTCTTTTCTTCCTCATCTATATGGTTTTTGGTATGCTTATGTCCTTAACGGCCTTTTTCTCACGTATTCATGCTATGGATATTCAGTTAAAAGCAGGGGATGTGATGAAGGCAATTGGCCTATGCATCCTAGAAAGTAGTGTGCTAAGAGGCGTTTTATTTTGGACTAGACTCACAGCTTTTGCAGGCTATAAGAAGAAAAAACTTCACTGGGATACTATTACAAGGCAGGAAATAAACAGGAACGACGCGATGTAATAAGTACCAATTTATCACATAAGTAATAAAAACTAAGCTCATAATAAATAGGAATAGCTGCCAAAGAGAAACGAAGCCAAGTCTATTCAGTTTGTAAAAGGATTAACTGAGTGGGCTTGGCTTTTATGTATAGCAGAGCTAGGAGCATTTGACAAAGGAAAATATAGATTTTATAATAAAATTTACGATATAAGGAGGACAGTGTGATGGGTATTTGTTTTAAAAATTTTTCATTTCAATATGATAATCTCAAAAATCCTACCTTAAAGCATATTAACCTGGAGATAGGAACTGGCGAGAAAGTATTAATCTCAGGGCCAAGTGGAAGTGGAAAATCTACCCTTGCACATTGTCTGAACGGTCTTATTCCTCATGCTTATAAAGGAAAGATGTCAGGTGAACTCTTATTAGACGGTGAGCCTTTATATGGCAAAAGCTTGGAGGCAATTAGTAAAAAGGTAGGAACGATTCTTCAAGATGCAGATGGTCAGTTTATTGCACTAAGCGTAGGCGAAGATGTGGCCTTTGCCTTTGAAAATGATAGTATGTCTGTACCAGATATGCATGAAAAGGTAGAAGAG
>JAHLFD010000117.1:0-6014 GCA_018883975.1 Candidatus Niameybacter stercoravium | reverse complement strand
CCATACATTTGCTGTGAAACCTGCAACAAGGTATCCTATGAAACAGCATCCTGCTACCACTAAAGTATACGGAATTTGTGAGGATACGTGATCAATGTGATTACATCCTGCTCCAGTAGATGAAAGAATGGTTGTATCTGAAATCGGTGAACAGTGATCTCCAAATACTGCTCCAGCAAGTGTTGCTGCAAGTGTTGCAGTGATAAGTTCTGGTGCTACTGCTGCACAAATCATTGTTACGATTGGAATAAGGATTCCAAATGTTCCCCAAGATGTTCCCATTGCGAAAGCAAGTCCGCCTGCTACAAGGAATACAATAGCTGGTATAATAGCTGGTGGCATATTAGATGCCGCTACTAAACCACCCACAAATTCTCCTGTATTTAAAAGTTCTCTACATACACCACTGATTGTCCATGCTAGTGTTAAAATAATGAAGGCACCTACCATTGATTTTACACCAATCCCTATACCATCCATAAATTCTTTAAATGTAATAACTTTACGTGGTACAAAAAGAAGGAATGCTACAATAAGTGCACCGAATCCTGCAAGTGCAAGAGCACTACCTGCATCTGTATTTCCAAAGCCTTCTGCAATAGTCATACCACCTTCGAAGTATCCACCTACATAAAGCATAGAAAGCACTGCGAAAATAATAAGGGCAAGGATAGGAATAATTAAGTCATATACTTTACCTTTTGAAGAGATTTTCACTCTAGAAAGCTCATCATCTTCGCCTTCTGAAGCGGCCATGCCTTTATGGTCTTTTCCTTCTTTTACCGCTTTTTCAAATTTAGCCATTGGACCAAACTCAATATTTGTTACACAAAGTACAATAACCATGATTAAAGTTAAAATAGCGTAAAGGTTGTATGGAATAGTTGCCATGAAAGTTTCCATCCCATTAAGTGGTACGCCATTTACATCTAATCCACTCATTTGTGAAATAACTGAAGCTGCCCATGATGAAATTGGTGCTATAATACAGATTGGTGCTGCTGTAGCATCAATAATATAAGCAAGTTTAGCTCTAGAAATTTGATGTTTATCTGCTACCGGTCTCATAACTGTACCAATTGTTAAACAGTTAAAGTAGTCATCTATAAAGATCAGGCCACCTAGTAATGCTGTCCCTAGTTGTGCGCCTCTTTTTGATTTAATTTTATTTCCTGCCCAATCTCCATAAGCTTTTGAACCACCTGCCATTGTAATAACAGCAACAAGTGCTCCTAAGAACCCTAAGAATAAAATGATTGGTGCATTATCTCCTAACTTCTCAGCCATTAATGTAAAAGTTACATCTACAGCCTTAACTATGCCCCCACCTGTATTAAAAGCATAAATAAGTGTTCCTGATAAAATCCCTACGATTAATGAGGAAATAACCTCTTTTGTCATTAACGCTAACGCGATCGCTATAATTGGTGGTAAAATCGATAACCACCCAATATCAATTGCCTCCATATTTTTCTCCCTTCTTTTTCTTATAATGTAATAAATTCAAATAACAAAAAAGTCTTGAGCAGATCACTCAAGACTTTCTTATCTCCGATTAGTAAACACCAAAACGCTAGGTATTACTCTCATTTAACAAATAGACTTTCGTGATAGCTCCCCACAAATTAAATTTGTGACAGTGTTATATATATTCTACATAACCCCAACGTTATAGTATTAAAGCATTAACTATACGCTTCGGCGACTTCTCCTTTTTGTTTGTTTCAACGTGCTTAACTCCACAAACATACTCTTAGATATCGCAACCTCTATCTACTTCTTATTTAATTGTTATTTCTTTTTATACTATATACTATAAAATTAATCTTGTAAAGTATAATTTTTACGTAAACTCGTATAATATGACCTTTTTCGCTAATACTATCTTCTATTTGCGCTTATTTACTTTTATTTTTTATGTATGCTTCAATACTTTGAGCAACCACCTTTGAGTGTGCTACTGCTTCTACAACAGTTCTTGCCCCAAGAACAACATCACCCGATGCAAATACGCCCTCTCTCGTTGTATGTCCTGTTTCATCTGCTTTTAATAATCCTATTGTATTTGT
The DNA here is from genome assembly GCA_018883975.1 of Candidatus Niameybacter stercoravium. Taxonomy (GTDB): domain Bacteria; phylum Bacillota; class Clostridia; order Lachnospirales; family Cellulosilyticaceae; genus Zhenhengia; species Zhenhengia stercoravium. The sequence continues at coordinate 3,945 of JAHLFD010000117.1, read as the reverse complement.
CTCTAGCCCTCTAGTATTTATAACAATATTATTTTTAGGAGACTGGCTTACAGCTACTATAATTGAATCGCATTCATATAACTTTTCTGTTCCTTCAAGATAAGTTAATGTTTCCACTCCATTTTCATCAATTTCACTCTTTGTATCTACATAAATGATACCTTCATCTATTAATTCAACTGGCTGCTTAAGATATTCGAATTGTACCCCATCTTTAATGGCGCCATCCCTTTCAGCCTTTGTGCAACTCATTGTTTCAGGTACACTTCTATAAATGATATGCACTTCATCTGCGCCGTTTCTCTTGGCTGTTCTTGCTGCATCCATAGCAACATCTCCTGCACCTATTACACAAACCTTACGTCCAAGATCATAGACATGAGGCGCTTTTAAATAATCGATTGCATAATGAACATGCCCCAGTGTCTCTCCTTTAATATCTAAAGTTCTAGGATTCCATACACCTGTTCCTATGAAAATAGCCTCATAGCCATCATTAAAAAGTTTCTCTAAGGTTACAACAGGCCCTATTACAATATTAGGACGTATCTTAACACCTAATTCTTTAAGCTTTTTCTCATATTTATCTATTAAACTATTGGATAACCTATATTCAGGAATGCCGTATCTAAGCACTCCACCTATTTTTTCATGTGCCTCAAATATTGTAACTTTATAACCCTTAAGTGCTAATATAAATGCTATTGTAATACCCGCTGGCCCTCCACCTATAATTGCAACTCTTTCCTTTTCCTCCTTCGGAACTTCAAATTGAACATGGTCTAAGTAATAATTTGAAATGTATTCCTCTATACTGCAAAATTCTACAGGATCATCTTTAATCCCTCTTATACAGTTTCCTACACATTGACTCTCATGTGGACATACAATTGCACATACAACAGATAGTGGATTATTCTCAAATAATATTTTGCCTGCTTCTATAAGCTTTTGCTCTTTAAATAATTGAATAACTTCTGGAACTGAAGTTGAAATCGGGCAATGGCTCTTACATTTAGGCTTTTTACATAAATAACATCTTTCTGATTCTAATAATAACTTTTCCATCTCTGACTTTTACCTTCTTTTTATTTAAATCTACTTTTCACTTACGTAATTATTATTTTTACTAATGAATAATAATTATCCTATAATTACCATTTCATTATAACATGGGTTATTTATTTTTCAAACTTTGTCTTACAATAAGGCAAAAAATATCCTAGAACGTAATCCTGAATGATTATGTCCTAGGAGTATTTCACTTTTTATAGTATTATTCACTTACTTTAATTTCTGTCCATATACCATCGTACATTTTCTTCACATCAAGTGAGAAAGGCGCATATAATTCACTCAAATCCATCATTTCCTTTGGCATATAAGCATTAGGATTATTTCTCACATGTTCTGGTTGCTCAAGTCTTGCTTCTTTGTTCGGTGTAGTGTAACCAATTTCATCAGCTATTCTTAATGCACTTTCTTTATCACTAACAAAGTTAATAAACTTCTCAGCTCCCTCAACATTTTTGGCATTAGCAGGGATACATAAGCTATCAATCCAGAAGTTTACTCCTTCTTTTGGTATAGTATACACTAGGTTTGGATATTCATCTTGAAGATTGAGCCCTTCCCCAGACCAAATCATATTGAGTACAGTCTCTCCTGTAGCTATCATTGATGTTCCATTATCAACCCCATAAATAGGGTCTACTAATTTTCTTTGTTCCAATAGAATTTGCTTAGCCTCTTCAAGCTCTTCAGGACTCTCTGAGTTAAGTGAATATCCTAGTTTCTTTAATGCCGCTCCTATAGTATCTCTATAAGTATCAAACATGAAAACTTTGCTTTTATATTTCTCATCCCATAGGATATCCCAGCTATCAACTTCCTCTGTCACCACGTTCTTATCATAAATGATGCCTATTGTTCCAAACATATAGGGTACTGAATATTTGTTTCCTGGATCTATCTCTAAGTTTAAATACTCTTCATCCATCTGAGCTATATTAGGTATATTCTCCTTGTTAAGCTCCTGAAGAAGCCCTCCATCAATCATTTTTGGCATTAAGGCATCTGAAACTAAAATGACATCATATTGGGCATTACTTTCAGCAATTTTTAGATACATTGTATCCATATCATCAAAAGTACTCATTTTTACCTTTATGCCATATTCTTCTTCAAATTGTTTTAAGGTTTCTTTATCTATGTTTTCTCCGTAATTAAAGAAGGTAATGGATTCTGAACTCTGGCCACTACATCCTACCAATAATATACCTGCTACGAGCACAGAACCTGCTAAACTTAGTAATTTCATTAATTTATTCATATTGATTATTTATCCTTTCATTATATTTCCTATATTACAGTAGGTCTTTCTTATAGTACTTTATAGTCTAACTTGATTATTATAATATATCTTGCTTAATACGAAAAGGATAATTTTTATCACTTAGTTATTTTTCTCTTTTTTCCAGTATGATAATTCTTTTTATACAAAAAAATCCTAGAGCATCTCTAAATTTATACCCTAGGACTCAGTTGTATTCTTCAGATTTTAGTAAGGAGAATAAGGATATGAAGGGGCATTGTATGGATATGGTGAGGCATAGTATGGATATGGTGGAGCGTAATATGGATATGGTAATAATGTTAATGCTAACAAATTAGCAAGTAAATAATTTCTACGGTTAAATCTTCTATACCTTGTAGGATTTCCATATTGCCTCTGGGCACTATATTCATTCCCACTTCCTCCAACCATTACGTCCTCACCAACAAGAACATTAACCTTATCTGGCTCTACACTTTCAATAATACCGTCAACTTCACTTCCATCTTTCATTTTTAATATAACATGATAAGACATCATTTGTTTACATTGATTATATAGATTCTGTACATTTGTACTATTATTTGCTTCTAATCTCAATTTTTACCAACTCCTTTCTCTACCATAATATTAATTTATAAAAAAAATGTTCTATTTTAAAACAAAAACCTTCAATTATCCTATTACAACTTAGCGCCTAAATCACATGATTCATTACTTGAGCTTTGCATCAGCATTGCCATATCCTTGGGAAGTGGTGCTGTTATGCTCTTATACTCCCCAGTGATCGGATGGGAAAAAGCACATGAGATGGCATGTAATGCCTGTCTTGTTAACATGTGATTTCTTTCATTATATAAAAAGTCTCCAAGAAGGGGGTGACCAATAGAAGCCATGTGAACACGTATCTGATGTGTACGCCCTGTCTCTAATTGTAACGCAACAACTGATACTGCCTCTCCTTCTACTTGAAACTCTCCAAGCTTACAATAATGTGTCACTGCATGCTTACCTTCTTTTTCATCTATTTTCCGCTTAATGATTGTTCCTTCCTCTCGCCCAATAGGTAGGTCAATCGTTCCTTTCTCTTTTGTAATCCCTTCTACAAAAGCCACGTAGGTCCTGCTTAACCCTCGCTCTTTCATCCTCTTTGATAAGATGCTTGCGCTTAACAAGTTCTTCGCAATAATCGTTACCCCTGTCGTATCTCGGTCTAATCGATTAATGCATCGAAATATATAAGGTTTGTCCTGTTGTTGATAATAGTATACAACACCATTAGCTAAGGTATTATCATAATTATTAACAGATGGATGAATAGGCGTATCATAGGGTTTATTTACTACCAAGATATCTTCATCTTCATATAAAATATCTAACTGACATTCCTTTGGAATAATATTTTCAGAAGATACCTGTTCTGTTAGACATATATCTAGCACATCTCCTGTCTTTAAGATCTCATTCACACCTGCCCAAGTGCCATTTTTCTTAATCCCTGCCTTTGTTTTCTTTAATTCTATAATAACTGCTCTTGAATATTCCTTTTCCTTTAAAAATATACCAATACATTTACCATTATGTTGTTCTTCTATCTTATATTGTATCCT
>JAHLFD010000116.1:0-5627 GCA_018883975.1 Candidatus Niameybacter stercoravium | reverse complement strand
AAGTAGGAACTTGGTTTATAGGAAAATAAGAGAGGTAAAAAGAATGGAAATGGAAAAGCTTATTGCACGTATTAATGAACTTGCAAACAAGAAAAAAACAGAAGGATTAACACCAACAGAACTTGAAGAACAAGCAACACTTCGTGCGCAGTACTTACAAATTTTTAGAGGTAACTTCAAGAATCAATTAGCTAATACAAAAATCCAAACACCAGATGGTAAATTACATCCACTTAAGTATATGCCAAATAAATAAGGCTTATCTAAGGACAGAACATGATACTTTAATGTGTTCTGTCCTTTTATATTTTACCAGAGGTGTACTTTTATAGTGTATAAAGGCAGCAGAGCGGATAAAAGGCTTCTACTAGACGAAAACTTAAGATTAGTGTACAATAAGAACAAATGTTCTTGTGAAGGAGATTGTATGATAGCATATTTAATAGGTGAACTCACCGATATAGAAGATAACAATATATATATTGAAGTAAATGGCGTAGGCTATGAAGTTTTTATGCCTTATGATCATGATGGACAGATGCTTCGCGTAGGAACAAAAATGAAAGCTTATATTTACGAACATATTAAAGAAGATGCTTATGATTTATATGGTTTTACAACGAAGATGCAAAGGGACCTTTTTAAAAAGCTTATAGGTGTGAATGGTATAGGACCTAAAAGTGCACTTCAGATGATGAATATGTATGAAGTGAACCATCTTATTGAAATTATTATGATGCAGGATCATAAAGCACTTGGGAAAGTAAGTGGGATAGGACCTAAGACTGCTCAGCGTATTACACTTGAACTTAAAGATGTGGTACAGAAATTTGCTATGCCAGATTTAAGCTATTTAGAAAAAGGTCTTCCAGAATCAACAGGAAGCAATAAAGAAGAAGCAGTAGAGGCGCTTGAAGCATTAGGGTTTGCTGCAGCTGAGGCTAGAAAAGCTGTACAGGCTATTTTTGATTATTCCGATACAACAGAAACTATTATTAAGAAGGCACTTGCCTTGCTGATGAATTAGGGAGTGAAAAAAGTGGATACACGTATGATGTCAGCAGACTTACAAATTGAAGATACGGATATAGAAAGTAGTATTAGACCTATTACTTTGGAGGAGTATATTGGTCAAAGTGCTATTAAAGAAAATCTAAGTATTTTTATTCAAGCTGCTAAATTAAGAAATGAGGCACTTGATCATGTGCTACTCTATGGCCCCCCGGGACTTGGTAAAACAACACTTGCAGGCATTATTGCGCATGAAATGGGTGTTAAAATCAAAGTGACAGCTGGACCAGCTATTGAAAAGCCAGGCGATATTGCAGCTATCCTTAATAACCTTCAGTCAGGCGATTTGCTTTTTATAGATGAGATTCACCGTATGCCACGTCAAGTAGAAGAGGTGCTTTACTCAGCTATGGAAGATTATCATATTGATATTGTTGTAGGGAAAGGACCTACTGCTAAATCTATTCGCCTCTCTCTTCCACCTTTTACATTAGTAGGTGCTACAACAAGAGCAGGGATGCTGAGTTCTCCACTTCGTGATCGTTTTGGGATTGTACAAAGACTAGAATATTATTCTTTAGAAGAATTAGGACAGATTATCCAAAGAACAGCGCGTCTTTTAGAGGTAGAATGTACATCTGAGGGGGCTATGGAAATTGCCAAATGTTCAAGAGGTACACCACGTCTTGCAAATAGATTATTAAAGCGTGTGCGAGATATTGTATGGATTAAATATGAGGGGCATATTAATCAGGAGACTGCACTAGAAGCACTTAAACTCCTTAATATTGATACATACGGTCTAGATGAAATAGACAGACGTATATTAAATACTATTGCTTATCAATTTAAGGGAGGTCCTGTAGGACTAGAAACACTTGCAGCTACTATTGGAGAGGAAAGAGAGACATTAGAAGATGTTTATGAACCTTATTTGATGCAGCAAGGTTTATTACAGCGTACACCAAGAGGACGTATGCTGACTGATGCGGCAAAAATCTTAATTAAAATGCCACCAGAGTTAAACAATTAAGATAGTTTTTTACATTCATCTATGATATAATGACAAAAAATATACTTATATAAAGTCATAGTGGGGTGCTACAGATGGCAAAGAATAAAGTAGAAGTCATGATAGGTGGACAAGTATATGCTTTACAAGGAAATGAATCGCGGGAACATATTCAAAAAGTAGCGCATGTACTAGATAAAAAAGTAGTAGAAATGCAAAAAAATAGCCTGACAAGACACTTGAATCAGTCACAGAAACATTTTATGATGGCACTCAATATTGCAGATGAATATTTAAAACTAGAAGAGGAAAGGGACCTTTATAGCAAAGAACTTGCAAAGTGCAATGAAGAAAATCTTGCACTTGCAGAGCGAATTAAAGAAATGGCCCTTGAAATCAATGAACTTAAGATTAACAAATGACATTAATAGTTATACTAAAAGGGGTAAGTAATTGCCCCTTTTATAATGAATAAATGAAAGAAGGACAAAGTGTGAGACAAGTAGAATTACTAGCACCAGTTGGCAAATTTGAAAATGCACTTGCGGCAATCGAGAATGGGGCCAATGCCATATTCGTAGGAGGCAAAGTTTTTAATGCAAGACAATTTGCAGATAACTTTGAAGAAGATGAACTAGAAAAAATCGTAGATTATTGTAAGTTACGTGGTGTAAAGACCCACATTACTGTTAATACTTTAATTAAAGACCAAGAAATAGAAGAGCTTATGGCTTATTTACAAAAGCTAGCACGCTTAAAAGTAGATGCTATTATTGTACAAGATTTAGGCGTAGCCTATTTAATTAAAACCTATTTTCCAGAGATTGAACTCCATGCAAGCACACAGATGAGTGCGCACAGTATTGAAGATGTTATGTTTCTTAAAAACTGCGGATTTAAACGTGTGGTACTAGCAAGGGAAATGCAGCTTGAGGAAATTAGAGCCATTAAAGAAGCTGTAGATATTGAAATTGAGACCTTTATTCATGGAGCACTTTGTTACTCCTATTCTGGTCAATGTTTATTTAGTAGTCAAATTGGTGGACGTAGTGGAAATAGAGGACGATGTGCACAGCCTTGCCGTATGGGATATGCCCTTTTAAAGGGAGAAGAAGAGGTTGTTAAATCAGCTTATTTATTAAGTCCAAAGGATTTATGTACTTTAAGTTTCCTTCCTGAGCTTATTAAATGTGGTATTGACTCGTTCAAAATGGAAGGTCGTATGAAATCACCAGAGTATGTAGCTTCTGTTACAAAGGTCTATAGAAAATATATTGATCTTGCTTTAAAAGATCCTAAAAACTATAAGGTTGAGCAAGAAGATATGGAAATGCTACAGTCTATTTTTAACCGAGGAGGCTTTTCAGAAGGGTATTACTTCAAAAAAGCAGGTGCCGACATGATTACAGAGAAGACGCCTAAAAATATTGGCTTAAGAATTGGCTATGTAGTCAAATATGATAAGAAAACCAAAATGGCTACTATTCATACCAATAAGACACTTAATCCTGGAGATGGACTTGAAATCTGGAACAAGAAAAAGCATACAGGAACAGGTATTTCAAAAGTATATCCAGCAGGCCAGCAGTTTACTGTACGTGTAGAAGACTGGGTAGATGAAAAGAGTCCAGTATACTTATCTAAAAATAACACTTTATTAAAAGTGCTTAAGAAGACCTATGAAAAAGCTCAAAGAAAAGTAGAGGTAAGTGGACAGGTAATAGGAAAAATTGGTGAACCGGTTCGTTTTACTTTAACTTATGGGCCTTATACAGCTGAGGTAGTAGGAGATGTACTAGAGCCAGCTCAAAATGCGCCTATTACACAAGACGTTGCCTTTGAAAAATTATCTAAGTTAGGGAATACTTCCTTTGAATTAACTGAGTTAAAAGGGCAGTGGGAAGATGGCGCTTATATGACAATCAGTAAGCTTAATCAGCTTAGAAGAGAGGCCGTAGAAAAATTAGAAGCTTTAATTTGTGAGAAAGATGAAGCGCGTATTTATAAGCCTTATGAAAAAGTGCAAAACCCTACCTGGGAGGGCCCAAGAGCACATAGTGTGCAGGTGCATACATTGGAACAGTTAGATATGGCACTCATGTACCCAGAAGTAAGTAAAATTTATTGGGAATGGCGTTATAATGATACAGCCTTAGAAGAAGCTTTTAACAAATGCCAAGAAGCCAAAAGAAGTTTTTACATTGTCTTTCCAGCTATTACAAAAGAGAAGACGTTGATGTATATTAAAGAGCGTATTCAGATTTGGGAGAACCTTTCTATAAGCGGATATGTTATTCGTACATTAGGTGTTTTTGAACTGCTTAAAGACAGTGTTAAAGAAAAAGTAATGGATTATAACTTAAATATTATGAACAATGAAGCTGTTTATCATTGGTTAGAGTGTGGGGCAACAAGAGTTACTACATCAGCAGAACTAGCAAAAGAAGAGCTTGAACAGTTAAAGGGGCCACTAGAAACAATTATTTATGGCAAGTTACCAGTTATGACAACTGAACAATGTGTATTAGGAAATCATAAGCTTTGTCATAAGAAGAAACCTACACTTGAATATAGCTTATCTGATAGAAAAGGTGCAAAATGGCCTATTTCAACAGATTGTATAGCTTGTAAGATGCAGATTCTCATGCATGAACCTCTTCTTATAGAGGAGAAATATTTAGAAGATGCAGCGATCATGGTATATCGTATATTATTTACAGATGAAAAAGCAGAACAGATTAAAGAAATACTTTCTTATTTAATAAGACAGGAGCCAACTGGAGTAACTGGGCAAAAAGCAAGTTTCTTTAAGCCTATTGATTAATCATTATATAGAGAAAAAAGAGGTGATAAAGTGCCTTATTTAGAGCTAATGATTTTACTAAGTCGTTATATATTCGCGGGGTTTGGCCTAATTTTTATTGTATTAGTATTTAGTTATATGAAACCTTTTATTAGTTACTCTCTTGGACAGCCTCAGCAAAAAAATACATTACTTTATATATGTATTAGCTTTTTCCATTTAGGAGGAACTGCTATTTTATTTGGAAAAGCGCCTAGTCTTGCAGCAAGGCAAGGGATTTTATTTAATAGTATCGTATTCTTTGCTGTTATGACACTAGCAAGATGGATGATTAAGCTACTAAAAAGACAAGATGAGCTCATTATATGGCATATTATTTTCTTTCTAGTAGATGTAAGCTACATTATGCTAGAACGCTTAAATCATACTGAAGCCACAAAGCAAATAGTATGGTTTATTTTAGGAATGAGTATTGCATTATTTTTACCTAATTTATGTAGCAGATTAATTAGGCCTAAATATAAAGTGCTTTATATGATTTTGACACTTGGAATGATCGTACTACCTTTTATATTTGGAGAAGCTAAATATGGGGCGATCAACTGGGTACAAATAGGACCTATAGGTTTTCAGCCATCTGAGTTTGGCAAAGTAACTTTTATTATGTTTTTAGCAGCACATTTCCATGAGTTCACTTATAAAGAGCATAAGATGAAAGAATTGCTTATAGCTTGTGGTATTACAGGTTTTATTCTTCTTACCTTAGTTATACAAAGAGATTTAGGTGGTGCACTTTTATAT
>JAHLFD010000115.1:0-5315 GCA_018883975.1 Candidatus Niameybacter stercoravium | reverse complement strand
ATTTTATATAGAGCTTATACGCCCTCTTTTGCTACTCTAAATACAAAAAAGCATCTGCTCGTAAGCAAGATGCTTTTTTGTAAAGAGTCAATATTTCTCACCTTCGTTTTTCCTCACTTTTTCCCCACTTTTTCCCCACTTTTTTTGAGAAATATACTGAGAAAGCCGAGGAAAAGTGAACCAAATGGCAATAATTTACCCCTAGTAAACAAGGCTAAAACCTTTGATACTAGGGGATTTTCTGGTGTTATCAATTAGTGAACCGTCTGGGACTCGAACCCAGGACCCTCAGATTAAGAGTCTGATGCTCTACCAACTAAGCTAACGATCCATCTGACACAACTTTGTGTACTTGCTTATTATATAATATATATTCCAAATTGTAAATACTTTTATATCAAATATCTCGATATTTTTAGTAACCTATTGACGTTCTGTCAATTTTCTATAGCCCTTCACCCCCTAGTTGCCTAATAGCAATCGTAAGCTGACAAGGTGCAACCTAAAGATGATCGTCAGCATTTTTGTGTTTTGTTACAATACGAGTATACTATTACACTCCTCTATTATTATAACTCTTATGGTAACAGCAGATATTAGCGTGATTATAGCGGCTAGCTTTACGGAAGAGGAATATGAAATATTAAAAAAGGTGGATATACTATACTTTCCTAGTACATCCACCTCTTTTTATAGTAATTTTAATCTCAATTCCCCACCTTGTTTAGTATAATAACATTCACTCATATATTCCTTTATAAATACTTCAAACATCTCATCAAAACCTGGTGCTAACTTATACTCATGAAGTTTATCTGCCTTAATCCAGTAGACTTCTCCTTCTTCTGAAGCGGTTAATTGTCCGCTAAAACAATTTGTTTTATACAACATAACTACATATCTCGCTCCTTCGTTTGTCTGAAATTGTTTCACTCCGCATAGCTGTAAATTCCATATGTTAAGTCCAGTCTCTTCCCTTACCTCACGCACCGTAGACTCGACAAAAGACTCTCCCCTCTCTACGTGACCACCAGGAAAGGTTATGCCTGCCCAATCACTTTTCACTCTATTCTGCACTAAAATATTTCCCTGTCCATCATAGACCATACACATATTTGTAAAAATTGCTTGTTCCATCTCTTATATTACCTCTTCCTTCTTAGTAACCTTTTCTTTAATCATTAGCCTAATCTCGTATACTTCATTTCCTACTATTTCTTGCATTTATCCAAAACGGCTATGTACATACTCTATAAGACTATGTACATATTCTGCTAAGATTAACCTCTTATCCTTGCACTCTCAAAATACCAAGCCTATACTTCTCTTATAGGGGAGGTGTAGTTATGTTAGCATGGCTAATCCTACTTTTTAATCATTTTTAACCAATGGGGAATTTATGAATTCCCCATTATCTCTTCCCACACAAAAAGGACTGCCACAAAATCCTTTTTGTGTCAGTCCCTTTATTAGCTATTTATTTAGCAGTAGCTTTTTTGCCTTTACCTGCTTTATCTTTATTGTGGTTTCTTTGGAACTTTCTCATTTCATACCATAATGGGCTGGCAATGAAAATTGATGAGTAAGTACCTGCGATAATACCCACTACAAGTGGGAAAGCAAATTCTTTTACTGATGATACCCCTAAGAAGTAAAGAAGCACTACCATTACAAGTGTTGTAATTGATGTATTGATTGAACGTGTTACAGTTTGCCCTACACTGGCATCGATAACTTCTTCATCACTTCCTTTGATTCTACCTTTATTCTCACGAATACGGTCAAAGATAATAATCGTATCATTAATAGAATACCCAATGATTGTCAGCATAGCTGCAATAAAGGAATTGTTAAGTGGAATTCTAAATAACGCATAAACACCTAACATAATCAGTACGTTGTGAAGAAGTGCGAGTACAGCACTTGCACCAAATTTAAAGTCTTTGAAACGAATTGAAATATAAATTAACATAAGGATTGCGCCAAGTAATACAGCTTGAATAGCTTTCATTTTAAACTCTCCACTGATTGTTGGTGCAAAGTTAGAATCTGTTGAAAGAATATCTTTTTTATCACCTGTTAAATTATATTTTTCAGCTAAAGCCTCGTATAATTGTGTTCTTTGTTCTGATGTTGTTGGCTTCATTGTAATAACAATCTCTGTTGTTCCCGTTACTTTCTGAAGTCTTGGTGACACACCTGGAATTACTTCATTGATAATAGGTAAAATATCAGCTTGAGGATCTACATCTTGTCCAAGGTCAATCTGCATAACAGAACCACCTTTGAACTCAATATCATAATTAAGCATACCATTGCCACGCATAGCGTTAAATGGCATTGCAAGTAGACCTATTAAAATAATGACTGAAGAAAGGATAAAAAAGATTTTTCTATTTTCAATTACGCGTAAGTTTTTCATTTTTATGCTCTCCCCTCTTCAGTATGTTTTTTTGCTCCGTATAACACTGGTTTATCAATACCCATTCCTACTAAAAGTTTGAGTAAAATTCTTGTTACAACAAGTGCTGTAAGCATAGATATGACGATACCAATAGCAAGTGTTGTCGCAAAGCTTTTGATAACTCCACTACCTAGTGTATAAAGTACTCCTGCTGCAATAAGTGTTGTTACGTTACCATCTAAAATAGCACTGAACGCTTTATTAAATCCAGCATCAATAGATGAACGTACACTTCTACCTACTGCAAGTTCTTCTTTAATACGTGTAAAGATAATAACATTAGCATCAACAGCCATACCAATTGACAAGATAATACCTGCAATACCTGGTAATGTAAGTGTTGCACCTGTTAAGCTTAATACAATAAGAAGAAGTGCTACATAAATTACAAGTGCAATGTCTGATGCCATACCATTAAATCTGTAAAGAGCAACCATAAAGATTAAGATAAAGATAAAGCCAATTACACCAGCTTTAATACTTGTATCTAATGCACCCATACCAAGTTTAGCTCCTACACCTTTAGATGAAATTGCATTAAGTTCAAATGGCAGTGAACCTGCCTCAATACGTTCTGCTAATTGTTTAGCCTGATCTGTTGTAAAACTGCCTGAAATCATACCTTCTCCATTTGAGATATGGTCTGAAATTCTAGCTTGGCTAATGACTTGGTCATCTAATGTAATAAAAATAGGATTACCTATATTATTCTTTGTAAACTCTGAGAAAATTTTAGTACCTTCTGCATCCATTTTAATAGATACAGCTGGTTCTTGTGCACCTAAGTTGTTTGGTACTACAACCGGGGTAGCTTTCTCTACATTTTTACCTGTTAAAATTTCATTACCTTCTTGGTCGAAGAATTTAAGCATAGCCGCTGCACCAATACTGTCGATTGCTGCTTGAGCATCCTCTACACCTGGAATATCTACACGGATACGATTTGTGCCTTCTTTAGCAGCATCGGCTTCCGTATAGCCTTCTTTATCCAGTCTCGTACGGATCATCTGAATAGCTGCATCCATATCATCTTCTGTTGGATTCTCAATTGCTGCTTCATAAACAATATTTACCCCGCCTTGAAGGTCAAGTCCTAATCTGATATTTTCAATACCAAATAAGTTATCTTCCCCCACACCGAAATAAGCAAGATATGAAAGACCTGCAGCAATCACTAACATTAGTACAAAAAGTACAATACTTTTTGGTTTCTGATTGCCTTTTTTCATTCCTTTTTCCTCCTTAGTGCTTCTAAACTCATTAAGTTGATTATATAATTTCTACTATTTATAGTCAAACCCTTTGCAGGAATTATTCACTTAATGCAGCTTTTAATCCAATTGCACACTCAAGGCGTTTTCTTTGCATATCACAGCCATTTTCGTAAACAGAGTTAATATCTCCATTAAAGTTGTAAGAGTTGGCAGCGCATCCACCACTACAGAAGAATTTAGCCCAACAACTTGTACATTCATCTTTGCTGTAAACATTACATTTCTCGAATTTCTTACGTTGTTCGATGTTTTCTACACCTTTCCATACATCACCCATTTTAAATTCTGGCATACCTACGAATTGGTGACATGGATAAAGCTCACCTGTTGGTGTTGCAGCAAGGTATTCTGAACCTGCGCCACATCCAGCAAGACGTTTGTGTACGCAAGGTCCACCTGTTAAATCAACCATAAAGTGGAAGAAATTGAAACAGCCATTTTCTTCTTTATGACGTCTAAGCATTTCTTTTGCAAGACGTTCATATTCACTACAAATTACTTTAATATCATCTGCTTGAAGTGCATAATCCATCTCTTTTGGTGCAACTACTGGTTCTGCTGATACCTCTGCAAAGCCTTGATCTGCCATATGAAGTACGTCATTTGCGAAGTCTGTATTGTGGTGTGTAAATGTACCACGGATGTAGTATTGTTTGTTACCACGTTTTTCTACAAGTTTTTTGAACTTAGGAAGGATAACATCATAGCTTCCTTTACCATTTACAGTTGGACGCATATGGTCATTAACTTCTGGACGACCATCTAAGCTTAGTACAACGTTGTACATATGCTCATTTAAGTAATCAATAATCTCATCATTTAAAAGAACACCATTTGTTGTCATTGTAAATCTGAAGTTTTTACCTGTTTCTTTTTCAACACTTCTTGCGTAATCTACTACACCTTTTACAACTTCAAAGTTCATAAGAGGCTCTCCACCAAAGAAGTCTACTTCAATATTTTTACGGTGCGCTGAATTTTTTGCTAAGAAGTCGATAGCTGCTTTACCTACTTCTAATGTCATCATGCCACGATCACCATGGTACTCACCTTCACCTGCGAAGCAGTATTTACATTTAAGGTTACAGTCATGAGCTACGTGAAGACAAAGTGCTTTAACAACTGGTTCTCTGTTTAAGAAAGCTGGCACTAAATCTTTATATGTATCTTCTGTATCAAGCATGCCTTCAGCTTTAAGTGTAAGAAGTTCCTCTACTGCTTCTTCTAACTCTTCTTTAGCATATTTGCCTTCATATTTAGCAAGTACTTCTGCTTTTGGAAGTGCAATAACATCCTCTACAATTTCGTAAGCAATGTCATCAATGATATGGATTGCACCGCTATGTACATCCATTAAAATATTATTATCTTCGAACTGAAACTTATGGATCATAATCTTTTCCTTTCTATGTATAGGAGATTTAACTACTTAAGGTTTAAAGGGCCGTGCATAAATTAAGCTTTCAACCGAAGTTGAAAGCTTAATGATGGTCAAACTTATTTTTCACAAGCTTGGTTACCTACAGTACAAGATGTTTTACAAGCTGATTGGCATGATGTTTGACATTCACCACAAC
>JAHLFD010000114.1:0-10650 GCA_018883975.1 Candidatus Niameybacter stercoravium | reverse complement strand
ATCTTGGGTCAAAAAGCCCTTCTTCTTCAAGCTGCTTTTTAAGTCTTTCAAACTGTTCGTATAAAGTACCCTTGCCCTCTTTTTCTACTTCAATCACATAGCACTGATACTGCCCTGTCTTCTCATAAAGGGAAATACGTCCTCTTACATAGACTTTAAGGCCTTCCTTCAAGGTAAAATCCAAGGTAGCCGCATCTTTGGCGAACATCACTGCGCTGATGCCTGCACGCTCATCTTTGATTGTAAAGTAAATATGACCTGACTGATGGTATTTGCAGTTGGATATTTCACCTGAAAGCCATACATCAGATAAGAGATAGTCTTGTTCTAATAAATGACTTACATATCTATTAATCTCGGATACAGCTACAACTTTTCGTTTCATTCTTATCCCTCAATTGATTTTGCAATATTTCCAAGGATACCATTGATGAATTTTGGTGATTTATCTGTACTATAAACTTTCGCAATCTCAATGGCTTCGTTAATAGCTACTTTTTGTGGGATATCTTCTCCCCATTTAAGTTCATAAACTGCCATGCGTAAAAGCATATGGTCTACTTTTGCAATACGGTTTATGGACCAGTTTGTACTGCTCGCTTCGATGATAGAATCGATTTCTTCTTGATGCTGTAATACACCGTTAAATTCATTTACGATAAAGTCTTTTACTTTACCTTTCATATCTTGTGTGTAACCTTCTAATAAAAGGTTTGCATCCTTTTCTGGATGGAAAGTCATCTCATAGAGCATTTTCATTATAAGTTCTCTTGCTTCACGTCTTGTCATTTTTATCTCCTCATTAATGAAAGCTAACCCCAAAAAGAGGTTAGCTCACTGTGTTTAGTGTTCTTCTTGCGCTTTAGTTTTTGAAAAATCAACACCTACTACATGTACATCTACAGATTGTACGTCAAGTCCTGTCATTGTTTCAATAGAATTTTTCACTTTTTCTTGTACTTTTAAACATACTTCTTGTATTTTAACACCGTATTGTACCACAATAGAAAGGTCTGCAAATACTTCATGATCACTTACTTCAATTTTCATACCTTTTGAAGCTTTTTTGCCTCTAATTGTTTGAACGATATCGTTTTTGTTACCAGCGATTGCATAAACACCCTCTACTTCTAATGCAGCAATTTCAGCGATTACTGCTATAACATCATCAGCAATTTGAACCTCGCCTACTTCTTTGTTATCTAAATCTACATCGATTACTTTATTTTCTTCCACAGTAATTGCCTCCCATTTTCTTTATTTATATAAATACCCAACTTGTAAACTAATCATACATCTTAGGCATTTAAAGAATATGTACTTTTATACTTATTATATCAAAATATACAAAAGTTGCAAATTAGATTTGTACGAAAAAAGGGCCAAAAGGTAAATTTTTACCCCTTGACCCGTATATGTATTAGTTAGATGCTGATTGATTATTCACTTTTAAACAAGATATTTTGATTTTACCTACTGAATAACCTGTTTTTCTTTGAACGATTTCTTCAATTTGAGCAATCTCTTCGTCAGTTAAAGCATCATCTTTATTAACGACTACATCTACTGTATCTTTATCCATTCTTACAAAGACATCTTTAAAGCCTTTTGCACGAAGAAGTGATTCAGCGCCTGTTTCTTTCTCAATGCGATCTTGAATGGTTAAAAGACTTTCAGCAGCTTTTGCTTTTGAATCTTTATCAAGATTTGGATCTGCTACATACTCATTAAGCTTTTCAATTTGCTCAGCTCTTGATTGTTCTCTAAGCATTTTTTCTTCGGCGAAGTAGCTTACTTCTACTATTTTTTGATCTGTTAGCCCTTCTTCTTTCACATCTTTATTAGTTTTGTTAGCAATAACTACTTCTTTGCTTCCTACTGCAGCATCTGGTGTAGATACTTCTACACTTAAACCATCCATATCATCCATTTCATCTGGTGGAAGTGTTTCCATCACACCATATTCATCGAAGAAGTCTTGATCAAATTCACTGTCTGCAACTGGAATAGTTGCTTCATTCATATCTGGAACGCTTAAGTTAGCTGGTGCTTCCGTTAAACTTAGGTACGCTGCAATGGCGATCATAAAAACAAGTACTGTTACAATAACCTGATTTCTCTTAAACTGAAACATATAAGAACCCCCTCTTAATTATTGACCATCTTATAGACAGCTATTTTATGTACTGGAACATCTAAGAGCGATGACACAGATTGTATAATGGCATTTTTAATATTCACATCATCTGCTCCTTCTGCTAAAACAAGTACCCCTTCAACTTGTGGCTTGTTTTCTTTGATGATGAAAGGTGTTCCGCCCTTTTCCATCACCACTTTACGCTCTACATCTTCTTTTTCACTCGTTTTCTTTGTCCCTGACCCAGTTGTTTCCTCTGTACCTTGCTTATTTTGCACTACTTCTTCTGCCACTACTTTTTCAGTTGACCCTGATGTTGTAATCATGACTTTGGCTTTGCCAGCACCATCAAGATTTCCTAAAATCTCCTCCATTCTTATCTCGAGTAATTCTTCATAAGCCATTTGTCCTGTACTACCTGTGTTTCCTGAGCTAACTTGTACCATTTCTGCACCTTCACTAATGACCGTTTTGGCCGGTTCTGGCAAATAAGTAAGGAGTATGCCTCCTATAACAATTCCAAGAAGTGCAATCCCTATGGTGGTGTTGGCCTTAAGCTTTGGCTTATCCTTGCCGCCACTTTTACCCTTCTCCTCGCTCTTATTAGACTGCCCCTGCCCTGCGGCTGCTTGCTGATTGACTCGCTCTCTTACAGGCTGTTCGAGTTGACTGATGCTGCCTACATTAATGGTAAATTGTCTCTTTTCATCTTCTTTATCTACCACTTCATTTCCTCCCCCACTTTAACTATCTTGTACTATAATATATATATTAGTGTTGTCCACGTTATAGAAGTTATTTATGCATTTTTTTATTTCTTTTTCTAATGCACTTTGATCAAGTACCAAACTCTCCGTCTTATCTCCTATTCCCACTAGACCCTCTTCCTCCTTCAAAGCTACTTCTATTTCTAGACTTTCTAAATTAAAATGGCTCCCCTCAAGAGTTGCTTCACTTGAAAGCGCTTCTACCTCTACAGGCAAGTTTGTTTCTATAAGAGTCTTTAACTGATTTTCTACCTGCTCCTTATAGATAGTAAGCATACTTTCCTCCTGTTTTTTACGCTCTTCTTCATAAGGTGTATACTGCCCCTCTCTAAACTGCGTTTCATAAAACTGTACATAGCCAGATAAGCTGCCAGCTTCTAAAAGAGGGGTACTGGTGATAAGCTTAATCATAGGACTTGCAATCATGTAGACCATTACAAATCCAAGTACTATTTTTAAATACTTCTTTAAATCCGAAGATGGGAAAATCATTTCTACTACAATAACAAATAACATGGTCCATATAATCATCATTAAATACTGCTTCATCTTATCCCCCTCCTTTATGTCATACTTGTTCCTATGCTTGCACAGATAATCATAGAAGCAATGGTCAGCACCACTACAATACCTACTGCACTCAAAATAAATTCACAGCCCTTAGCTAGAATGGTCGCAATCTCAGCCATTTTCTTATCACCTATAGGCTGAATTAAAGCGCTTGCAATATGGTAAAGCACCACATGGCTTAAAATCTTAATAAGTGGAATAGCTGCAATGAGTACAACCCATATAATAACGCCTATAGCAAAAGCATTCTTAATAAGTGCACTACAAGACATAATAAATTCCAGTGCCCCACGACTTGCATCGCCTACAATAGGAATAAAAGCTGTAGAAAGATTAATTGCACCCTTCTTAATCGCTACATCTACATAAGGAAGCGTTAGCTTATAAATCCCCATAATGGCAATACTTAAAACAAGCGTTCCCCTCAAAAGCCATTTCATCCCTTTATAAAAGAGGCCTACTAGCTTATCTACTTTGATTTCTTCACTCATTGTACTAACGACTTGCAGTACTATAATGCTAATGATGATAGGAAGTAAAATCTTCTGAATGAAAAAAGTCATAATATTAAATGCTCCAATAATAACAGGCGCTAGTGCACTTGAGGATGTAATATAACCTGATACTGCCATAAAAGCTAATAAAGTTGGAAGTGTAACCTGCATCATCTGGAACAAGTTGGAGATGGTACTTTGGGCTAACTCTACAATAACAAATAAAGATTGTGTAAGCGTATAGATCACAAGTACATAGCATACTAGAAAAGCTGCCTTTGTCGTATTTTGAGACTGAAAGGACTGACTTAGCACTTGCAAGATACTGCATAAGATAACAATTAAAATAAACCTTAAGATAATCTTAAAATATGTATTAAATTCTTTGATGAACAGCTCTCCTATCTGCATCATAATTTCCTGTATAGAAAACCGCTCTTCCCCAGTAATCAGCTTTGCGACCTGCTCACTTAAGTTAAAGTCTTGCATATAGGGTACAGATTGTTTCAGCTGGTCTTCAAGTTCCTTGATTTCCTCCCAGTTTAGAAGATCAAATTGCTGCTGCAAAATGCCTTGTGTAGAAAGTTGGGATTCTTCCTTTGCCATACAAGGTAAGCATAAGCATACCATAGCAAGTAAAAAGCTTATAAGTACCATCATTCTCTTTTGCATATGACTCCCCCGTCTATCAAATTAACTGCGTAATAAGTTCAATAAGTGCCAGCACAATAGGTGAAGCAAGTACCAAAATAAGCACCTTTCCTGCTAACTGTACCTTACTAGCTATAGCTGACTCTCCTGCATCTTTACAAAGCTGATAACCGAACTCAGCAATATACGCAATCCCGATAATTTTAAATATAATCTTAAGATAAGTATCTTCTAGAGTCATCTTTGTAGATAGATCATTAATAATAGCAAAAATCACTTGAAGCTGTGGCAAAAGTAAAATGAGTAATAAAGTACATGCAAAAATACGAATGAGATTCCCCGCCATTTTATGCTGTTCCCCAACAAAGAGGGTAAGAATTACAGCTGCTAGCGCGAAGCCAACCAGTTTCATAATTTCCATCTTTCTACCTCCTAAAACATAAACATGGTCTCCACCACTTCAAATAGCTGTAAAATATAGTTAGCAATAATAATGAGTATAAGGGCTGTCCCCCCTAGCGATACCATATTGGCGTAAGAATCTTTACCTGCCTGTTTTAAAATCATACTCATAAACATAACTGCCATTGAAAGGCCCCCAATTTTTAAAAGCTCTATCATTTGATCCATCTTTTCTCTCCTCCTAAATAATCAGTATACTGATACAGGCACCAATTAGAATGCCCATCCCTGTTCTAAGTTTGCTTGATTTCTCCTGCTCTTTAAGTGCCTTGTCCAAGATGTTTTTAAATTTGTTCAAATAGAGTTCAATATTAACCTCTTGCATATGCTTATCCAAATACCCTAATCCCCTACCGAACTCATCTAGTTTGTTATAGTCATCTTCATTAAGATGCAAGCTATAAGCCGTTGATTCTAAAGATTTTTGCCATAAGGTATACACATCATCAATGGTCTTTTCATTAAGATGCCCTGCAAAAGTGGTAAAAATCTCTCCTATACCATATCTCATCTGCTGCCCTATGATAGCGCTTGCTTCTTGCAAAGGAGATAATTTATAGCTGATTTCGCCCTTTAAGCATTCTAATGCATAAATCAATTCTTCTAGTTCCTTAACTCTTTTTCTATAGTTAAGGTCAATCATAATCCCTGTTAAACTACAACCTGTAAAAACCATTAAAATACCTAAGATTTTTAGCATACTTTCACCCTGCTTTTTCTGACGTCTTCTATGGCTTCAATGGTACATGGGCCTCTTCTACTAGAAAGCACAACGATTTTTTCAAACAAACCCTTTTCAAGCATGCTACTTAGCACTGGTTTTTTCATGCAATCTTCCAGGTCTTTCCCATGTGTACTACATAAGAGGGTTACACCTGCCCCTAGTACTTCTTCTATAGCCTCCATATCTGCCTTACTACTAATTTCATCTACTGCAATAATATCTGGTGCCATAGCCCTAAGCAGCATACGCATACCTTCTACTTTCGGGCAGGCATCCAGTACATCTGTACGCATGCCCATATTATTTTGTGGTACGCCCATATAACAGCCAGCTATTTCTGACCTTTCATCTACTACTCCCACTGTATAGGGACCAAATCCGCTAAAACCATTGCTCAGGTTACGAATAAGGTCACGCAATAAAGTGGTCTTACCACACTTAGGTGGTGAGACGATAAGTGTATGATAGACCTTATCCCGTGAAAGCAGATAAGGCAGTACCCTATCACTGCATCCAAGCACTTCATGTGAGAACCTAATGTTAAGTCCACTTATGTATTTAAGTGTTTTAACTTTCTGCTCCTCTATAACAGTCTTGCCCACTAGTCCTACTCTATGTCCGCCTTGAATGGTGACATACCCTTGCCTTAGCTCATCTTCTAAAGCATATAAGGAATATCCACTTAAAAACTTTAAAATAGCTTGTACATCTTGAAGCGTTGCCACATAGCCTGTTCCTACTTGATCAAGACCCATATTACTTAACCCATATTCTTTCCCCTCTACAAGTAAGATGATAGGCTTATAAGCTCTTACCCTCATTTCCTGAATACTGTTACATATGGGACCTTTTATTTCAAGAAGCATACTTTTGAGATTCATAGGCATAATCTCTAAAATACTGTTCTCTATCATAAAGTTCCTCCTTTGTATAATTTGATACTTTACTATATGCTTAAGCTTGTCTCAGTAGAACTAAAAAACACCAAGAAAAAAAGGCATACAAGATATAAAATCTTATATGCCTAAGTTCACGCTCAATATGAGGTTTTATGCACGACCCATGTATTCGCCAGTACGTGTATCAATACGAATCATTTCACCTTGTTCGATGAATAACGGAACCATTACTCTTGCACCTGTTTCAACAATTGCAGGTTTTGTAGCACCTTGTGCTGTATCACCTTTAAGACCTGGTTCAGTTTCTGTGATTTGAAGGTCAACGTTGATTGGTGGTTCTACACCAAATACACTACCTTGGTGAGAAATAACTTTAACCATTTCGTTTTCTTTAACAAATTTTAAAGAATCACCGATTGCAGTTGCATTTACAGCAATCTGGTCATAAGTATCTACGTCCATGAAGTGATATAATTCACCATCTGAGTATAAGTATTGCATATCTCTACGGTCGATATGAGCTTTTGGTACTTTTTCAGATGGACGGAATGTTTTTTCTACCACACCGCCTGTTTTTATGTTTTTAATTTTACAACGTACGAACGCTGCACCTTTTCCTGGTTTTACATGTTGGAATTCAATAATTTGATATAAGTTACCTTCAAATTCAATGGTAACGCCGTTTCTAAAATCGCCTGCTTGAATCATGGGCTTTCCTCCTAATGTGTTTTTCCTAATATAGTGTAAACTAGATTATTAGATTTTTCAACGATTTTTTACATCATTCTATAATGATAAGCTCTTTTTTAGAATGTGTAAGGTTCTCTATGCCATCTTCTGTTACAACGACCATATCCTCAATACGTACCCCACCGAAACCTGGAAGATAGATTCCTGGTTCTACAGTAAGTACCATGCCTGGCTCTATAGTACGTTCTTCAGCCATTGAAAATCTTGGATTTTCATGGATATCAATACCTACACTATGTCCTAGGCCATGACCAAAGTAATCTCCGTAACCTGCATCTGTAATAATTTTTCTTGCTACAGCATCTACTTCCTTACCTTTCATGCCTGGCTTAATTACTGCAAGTGCTGCTTTTTGCGCTTCTAAAACCGTATTGTAGATTTCAAGATGCTTTTCAGATGGCTGACCAATCACCACAGTACGTGTCATATCGGAGCAGTATCCTTCATAAATACAACCAAAGTCCATTACAACAAAGTCTCCTTCATGTAAAGTTTCTTTGCCTGGTACAGCATGGCAAAGTGAAGACTTGCTACCTGCTGCTACAATAGGATTAAATGAGTTACCACTTGCACCATGCATACGCATACAACGTTCAAGTTCAAGGGCAATATCTGTTTCAGTTAAACCATTTTTATACTCCATTGTAATAAAGGGAATGATATGCGAAAAGGCTAAATCACCAATTCTTTCAGCTGCTCTTAACTTCTCAATTTCAGTTGCATCTTTGATTTGACGAAGATTTTCTACCACTTCTTTTGTTGGCACAAAGTTAAAGCAATCACGCTCCTTAAGTGATAAGTAGGTACTATAATTAGTATGGTCACTTTCAAAACCAATATGCTTATCCTTATGACTTTCAGCAATTTCCATAGCTGTTCCAATTAACCCCTTTGTAGTTTGATTTATAATTTCAAATTCTGGGCATTGCATAGTAGCCTGCTCAATATAACGGAAATCTGTAATCAAAACTTGTTTATCCTTTGCAATATAAACAAGGGCGCTTGAACCTGTAAAACCACTTAAATAACGCATATTTGAATGATTTGAAATAAGCATACTATCTAGATTTAAAGCTTCCATTTGCTCTCTTAATTTTTGAATTCTTTCATTTATCATTTTAGCCTCTCCTTTATTTCATTTTTAATATTTAACTATAAGTCTTCTCTGCTTTGTCTTTTTCAATCCTCAGTGCTTACCTAGCTTTGTTTCTTTGCTACTTTTTTCTTTATTTTTTATTACTTTTTCTTATTACTTCTTCTCAATTGTTTATTCCTTTTAAGTCGCTTCCTCTTATTAATTCTTTACTTTTTTTGATTTAAATATTTTACAAGCCCTACTAAAGCCATAGTATAGCCATCAAATCCAAATCCACCTATAATACCAATACTATTAGCAGCCGTTACTGAATGACTTCTAAAGCTTTCTCTTGCATGAATATTTGAAATATGTACTTCCACTACCGGAATAGATACACTTTTAATAGCATCTGCAAGGGCATAGCTATAGTGGGTAAGTGCTCCAGGATTCATAATAATCCCATCTACCTTATTATAGTAGCATTGCTGCATAAAATCTATAAGCGCTCCCTCACTATTTGACTGAAAAAATTCCAGCTCCATTCCTTCATATTTTTCACTTTCATCCTCAAGCATATGCTCTAAGTCTTTTAACGTCTCATGCCCGTAAATTTGTGGCTCACGTATGCCTAGAAAATTCAGATTAGGCCCATTGATCACTGCAATTTTCATTTTTTTTGCTTCCCTTCTCTTATTTTTCCTGTAAAAGTTTTATGATTTTTTTTACCAGTAAATAGGGCGTCTCATCTTGACAACCTATAGTATATACTGCACTTTCCTCATAAAGTGCACGTCTATATTGATAAAGCGCTAATAGCTGCTCATAGCTTTTTGAGAGTGGTCTATTTTCATCTCCTGCTATACGGCTATAAAGCACTTCAAATGGCCAGTCTAAATAAAAAGTCATCTGCGACTTTAGAAACTGTCTATTCACCTCTCTACCTACAGCTCCACCCCCTGTAGAAACAATAGTATTTTTAAGATTACTTGTTTCTTTTAGATAGTAGGTCTCTAAGTCTCTAAAATACTCCTCCCCTTTTTCATCAAAAAGTTCACGAATAGATTGCCCTACCTTCGCTTCAATAAGCTGGTCTAAATCAATACAATGCATATTTAATGCTTCCGCTAAATTCCTGGCAAGGGTGCTCTTGCCACACCCCATAAACCCAATTAAATAAATGTTATTCATCTTTAGCTAATCCTTTTCTATATTTCTTCTAACGGATAGATGGTTACAAGTCCTGTTACAGGTCTTACAGTTATTCTAATTTGATAAGGAAAATAGCGATGCTTAACGATAATGGTTCCTGCATAAGAGGGTGACATATCTTGTGCAAATTCTATTTTTGAAGCATCTACAGAATCTCTTTTAAATTCTACATTAAACTGACTCGGCACTTCATATTGCAAAATACGCGTTCTCTTACCTATCACTTCCATATAGTTCTTATTCTTTTCTACACCTTTACTTAAAGCATATGTTGCATTTTCTATGGAAGCTTTTTGCTGCATAACTTGGATTGTTTCCCCAATCTGCTCAGCAAATCGCTTCATCTCCTGCCTAGTCTGGTAAGTATAACCTCCTACAAATATCACACTCACAATACTTATAATAACTATAACCGTTACCATCTCTATTAATGTAAAACCCTTTTTATTCATTGATATCATCCTAATCAATTCATTTAACTCATCTATCTTATTCAATGATCTCATCAATTTCTCTAACAGATTTACTTCATTTGCTCTAGCTGATTTATAATTTCCTGCTTGATATTTTCTAAAGATGTACGTTCCAGTGTGCAATGATGCATGAGCTCATAAGCTAAAACCGCTTGATAAAATAACATATCAAATCCATTAAGTGTTAAGCATCCCTTTTCTTTTGCTTCCTTAAGAAAGCATGTCTCGGCTGGATTATAAATTAAGTCTACAGCAATCTTAGCTGTTTTAAGCAAGGTGCCTGCACATTTTGGTATTTGATTTTTTAATTTCCCCATACCTACACCTGTTGTTTGAATCACATAATCAATAGGTACTTTAGGTCCTTCTTCTTCACTATACACTTCTATCTTATTATAATCTTGTGCTTCAAAATGCTCTTTAAGGAGCTGTGCAT
>JAHLFD010000113.1:0-2501 GCA_018883975.1 Candidatus Niameybacter stercoravium | reverse complement strand
TGGCATTGCATTGACATATTTCTGATACATAACATGAGCTACAGATGAAGGTGATGCAAGACTATGTCTCATGACTGGTGATGGCGTAGCTGCTTTAGAAATAACAGCATAGCCATCTTCTTTACATGTAGGACACTCATACGCATAACGTATATATCGAATAAGTTTTACTTGAGCTGGAATGAATTGAATCTCTTCACGAACTTGTTCTTTGCCTATAGGTTTAAGCCCTGTATTGCACCAAGGACAATTTTTCTCATCCTCATGTAGTGTACAAGGTACTTCAATGATTGCTAAGTTTTTTGTTAATACTTCACGCGTTGTTTTACCTTTTTTACGTTCATATCCAGCAACATCTTTATAGGTTGGTTCTGGAGCGTTTGAATCAGAATAAACCTCAGCTTCGTCAAAAAGACCAAGTTGCCCTTGTACATCAATCTTAGTTTTTTCACTCGATTGTCCAAAGAGTTTCTGAGTCAGATAATGAACTGTTTCTGTTAAATTTTCTATTTGTGAAGTTAGAGATTCAACTGTATTTTCAAGTTGTTTAATATATTCTTCTTGTGTCATTATGGTATAAAGCTCCCTATAAGTATTACAATGATTATACCATGTTTCGACAATAATTTCTACTTAAATGTACCTCTAAACCCTTTATTTGCAAAGGTTTTAGAGGTACTATACATCTCGTTGTGATACCTTTTTAAGAGCCTTTGGTTGATCTATTGAAAGACCTTCCATAAGCCATCTGAACTCTTGCCAAGTAATATCTCTAACTTCTTCTTTAGAACGGGGCCATTGAAATCTACCACCTTCTAGACGTTTATACATAAGTACAAATCCATCTTGTTCCCAATGGATTGCTTTTAACCGATCTCCTCGTCTACCACAAAATAAGAAGAGACTATTATCAAAAGGGTTTAAATCATAGGTATCTTTAATAATCGCAACAAGTCCATCGATTGATTTTCTCATATCTGTATAACCGCACACAATAAAGATGGATTGTACGTTTGAGATATTACCTAACATAAATGCCGTAGTGCATTGATGGTATGTGTTATAGTGGCTTCGTCTGCACCGGATTGAATCTCTAAAGCTATACCTTCTAACTTGATGATAATAGCTGTAGAGGGAGAGGTTTCATGAAGTTTAGGAAGATGTGTATCATTTATTACACGAAGTGGTACAACGTCTTGTTTTACAGGAATAGAATGATCGTAATGACCTAAGGGTATTTCTGTAGCCTCCATACGAAGTTTGTTGATCCAATAGTATAGAGAGCTCGGTGCAATACCATTCTCTTTACACCATCTCGCATCAGGAAGACCACTTTTACGACACTCCATAATACGTGATGTCCAAAGATTTATTTTTTCTTGACTGGTCTTTCTCAATAAGAGTACCTCCTTATTTCAAATAGAGTTAGAGTAAAAGACTCCAAAACAATGAATGTCTTGGAGTAATTATCTCATTAATAAGGAAGTATGGAAATATACTCAGTTATTAACCGCTTACGATTCATAAGGGATAAATTTCATGATAATCCACATAGATAAGAGAATTTGAAGTAAAATAAGATAAAAGATTTTACGTCGATATCTGGGAGGAGACATGGAAAAAATATTACAACAAGCCTTAGAACATGGAAAAAAATATACTCATTTAGGGAAGAGTGCAGGTTATATACCAGAATTACAAAAAGTGCCGGCTACAGACCTTGGTATTTATATAGAAACTTTAGAGGGTGATGCATACGGTGTAGGGGATTATGAGAAAAAGTTTACCATACAAAGTATTTCTAAAGTACTGGTTTTAACTTTAGCCTTAATGGATAATGGACCGGATAAGGTCTTTGAAAAAGTAGGTATGGAAGCGACAGGTGATCCTTTTAATTCCATCGTTAAGCTGGAGCTTAAAAGTCTTCAAAAGCCTCTTAACCCTATGATTAATGCAGGGGCCATAGCCACCACTTCCCTCATAGGAGGGAAGGATGGAACAGAGCAAATTGAAAGGATTGTAGAATTTGCTAGGCTTGTATCTGGGAATGCTAGTATTGGGATTAATGAAGCTGTTTACAAATCAGAAGCTCAGACAGGAGATCGAAATAGGTCACTTGCTTATTTTATGAAAAGTTGTGGCGTTATTTTGGAAGACGTAGAGGCTTTAATCCACGTTTATTTTAAGCAATGTGCTATGGAAATGACTTGTAAGGACTTAGCAAGAATAGGTGCCCTTTATAGTAACAATGGCATTTGTCTAAAAACAGGCAAACAAATCATTCCTAAATCCATTACACGAATGGTAACGGCTATTATGACGACGTGTGGCTTATACGATGCATCAGGTGAGTTTGCTGTTCAAGTAGGTGTACCGGCTAAGTCAGGTGTAGGCGGAGGCATACTGGCTACTGTTCCTAATAAGCTAGGAATAGGGGTATATGGCCCTGCTCTTGATGAAAAAGGGAATTCGACAGGTGGGATCAAGATGCTCTCTTATCT
>JAHLFD010000112.1:0-10916 GCA_018883975.1 Candidatus Niameybacter stercoravium | reverse complement strand
GCATTTCCTCTTGTTTATGTCATTACAAAAGTATTCAAAACTCCTCTTATGAAACTTGGTAGAGTAATGGGGATGAATGATGTAGCAGCTGCAGGTCTTGTGGCAAGTTTAGCCAATAGTATTCCAATGTTTGGTATGATGAAAGATATGGACAATAGAGGTAAAATCTTAAACGTAGCTTTTGCCGTATCAGCAGCTTTCGTATTTGGAGACCACTTAGGTTTTACAGCTGGTTTTAATGCAGAGATGATTTTCCCTATGATTATTGGTAAATTAGTAGGTGGTATTTCAGCTATTTTTGTAGCTATGTTTATTGCTAATAAAACTTTAGGAAAGGAAAATGCTTAGATGGATATTGACAAATCAACAATAGAATCCCTAGTTAGACAAGTTCTAATGGAAAAGCTTTCAGGTGTATCTCATAATCAATGTGATTATGTAAGAGAAGTAGCACCAGGTGGTGTTATTGCAGTGAAAGTACCTACAGTTAAAGTAGATGAAAGTAACCGCATGGATACAGGAACACCTTCAGATATTGTCTACACAAAAGATTTATTTACTTTAGAAGAAAGTCCAAGACTAGGTTGTGGTGTTATGGAAATGACTAAAACAACGTTTGATTGGCATCTCAATTATGATGAAATTGATTATGTAATTGAAGGTTCATTAAGCATTGTTATTAATGGAGCTACAGTAACAGCGGGCCCTGGAGAATTAATCCTTATCCCTAAAGGATCAAGTATTAAATTTTCAGTACCAAATTATGCAAGATTTATATATGTAACTTATCCTGCAGACTGGGCAGGTCAGGCTTAGAGAAAAAGTGTACTATATTCTTTTTAGGGTATAGTACACTTTTATGGCGTAAAATAGGGGATTATGATACAATGGAGGACAAGTGGAATGAGGAGGGAGAAATGAGATGCGGAAAATACTAAAACTTATTTTTCAGCGTGTAGTCATAGTAGGAGCATTTTTGGCTATACAAGTTGCTATACTAGTGAGCATGATTTGGAAGTTTAATAATTATTTTGTTTATTTTTATGGAATTTCTATTTTATTAAGTGCTATAGCTGTACTTTCTATTATTAGTAATAAAAGCAATCCAGGTTATAAGATTGCATGGCTTATTCCTATTCTTTTATTCCCTATTTTTGGCGGACTTTTTTACATAATGTTTGGTGTCAATCAATTAAGCAAGCGTGAAAAGAAAAAAATGGCTATTATTGGTGAAAAAATGGTGCAAGCTCTTAATCAAGAGGAACCGATTTTAGGAAGTATTCAAGAGGAAAGTGAGACAGCAGCTAATCAGTCACGCTATATTAGTCATTATGCTTATTGCCCTCCTTATACAAATACAGCAACGGAATATCTGCCACTTGGGGAAATAGCCTTTGAACGTTTAAAGGAAGAATTAAGAAAAGCCGAACATTATATTTTCTTAGAGTATTTTATTATTGAAGAAGGTATTATGTGGAATAGTATTTTAGAAATTCTTCAAGAAAAAGCTGCGCAAGGGGTAGATGTACGTGTTATTTATGATGATGTAGGCTGTATTATGACACTTCCTTATAAATATAATAAAAAATTAGAGTCTATGGGTATTAAATGCTGTGTATTTAATCCTTTTATTCCTATTTTATCTTCTAGACTTAATAACCGTGACCATCGTAAAATTTTAGTTATTGATGGACATACAGGCTTTACCGGAGGTATTAACTTAGCAGATGAGTATATTAATGCTTATGAAAAGCATGGACATTGGAAAGATACAGCTATTATGCTTAAAGGGGATGCTGTATGGAGTTTAACGGTCATGTTCCTTACATTATGGTCTTATAATACCAATACAGATGAGGATTATAGTGGATATAAGCCTCATGTGCACCAAAAGAAACTGCATCAAGGACAGGGGTATGTACAACCTTTTACAGATAGTCCACTAGATGGAGAGGCTGTAGGCGAAACAGTTTATCTAAATCTGATTAACAAAGCTAAAAAATATGTGTATATTAATACACCATATTTAATTATTGATAATGAAATGGTGACAGCCCTTTGTAATGCTGCTAAATCTGGTGTAGATGTACGTATTGTTACACCTCATATTGCAGATAAATGGTATGTACATGCTGTAACACGTGCTTATTATGAAGTCCTTTTAGAAAGTGGTGTGAAGATTTATGAATACGTACCAGGGTTTATTCATGCTAAGACCTTCGTAGTAGATGATCTCTATAGTGTAGTAGGAACCATTAACTTAGACTATAGAAGTTTATATTTACACTTTGAATGTGGTGTATGGCTTTATAAAAATGAGAGTGTACAAGCTGTAAAAGAAGATTTCTTAAGTACTCTTGAAGTATGTAAAGCTATTAGCCTGCAGGAATGTCAAGGATTATCTTGGTATAGAAAATTAGGACGTTCAATATTACGTGTATTTGCACCACTTATGTAAAAGTTGACCTATAAGTAAATTACTTATAGGTCAACTTTTTTGCATAAAAATAATGTTAAAATTAAATTTTTTAATTATAATGAAAATTATAATAAATTTATTCTAGAGGGAGGGTAAAAATGAAAAACATTAAAAAAGTATGGATAGTAGGTGCAAATGGTAGGCTGGGGCAAGCCATTAATGAGCTGCTTGACCCGAGAGAGATTGAAATTCTGAATACGGATATTGAGGATGTGGATATTACAGATTCAGAAAGTCTGATGATGTTTGGGGATATGAATAGGCCAGATGTGATTATTAATTGTGCAGGGATTACAGATGTACAAGTCTGTGAAAGAGAAGCAGAAAAAGCTTATAAGGTCAATGCATTAGGGGCAAGAAATTTAAGTATAGTAGCTTTTAAAACAGGAGCGAGGCTGATACATATTT
The DNA here is from genome assembly GCA_018883975.1 of Candidatus Niameybacter stercoravium. Taxonomy (GTDB): domain Bacteria; phylum Bacillota; class Clostridia; order Lachnospirales; family Cellulosilyticaceae; genus Zhenhengia; species Zhenhengia stercoravium. The sequence goes on along the minus strand of JAHLFD010000112.1, from coordinate 8,029 downwards.
CAACGGATGATGTATTTAGTGGTGAGAGTAGAGTGCCTTATAGTGAATTTGATACACCACATCCAAAGAGTGTTTATGGTAAATCTAAGCTGGCAGGAGAGCACTTTGTAAAAGACTTCGTGAATAAATACATTATTATACGTAGTTCATGGGTATATGGAGAAGGAGAAAATTTTGTAAAAGCTTTATTAGAACGTGCTAAAGTGCAAGATACGATTCAAATTGCAGATGACCAGTTTGGGAGCCCAACTAGCGCTATAGAACTGGCTAAACTGGTTATTAAGCTAATGGATACAGTAGAGTATGGCCTTTATCATGGAATTTGTGAAGGACATTGTAGTCGCTATGAATTTGCAAAGGAAATTTTAAGGCTAGCTGGAAGTCATACAAAACTAGAGGCCGTTTCAACTAAGAAATCAGAATTGGCATCTGAAAGACCAGCTTATACAGTACTTGACAATTTTATGTTACGTATATCTAGCATCTATCAAATGCCTACATGGCAGGAGGCTTTACAAGATTATATGAAAAATTTAGATTAAAGGGGAAAATGGATGAAAAGAAAAGAAGAACAAGTAGGAAAGAGAAAATTAGGACTTACTACTATCATTTCTATTAGCTTAATAGTGGGGGCTATTACAGGTGTGTTAATGCACTACTGTATGCCTAGCGGATTTATAAAAGATACTATTTTAATCAATGGCATTTTCTATTTTATAGGGAGTGGATTTTTAAGAGGTATGCAGATGCTGGTTGTACCTTTAGTATTATGTTCTTTAGTATGTGGAGCTATGTCTATAGGAAACTCTAAGAAACTAGGAAAATTAGGGGTTAAAACGATACTTTTCTATTTGGCTACAACAGCTATTGCTATTATCATTGCTTTAAGTATTGCAAAAGTCATTAACCCTGATATAGGACTTGATATGACTTCTATAGAAACGGCACAGGTAACGATTGCCGAGAGTCAGTCTTTAGTAGATGTACTTCTTAATATTATTCCTAAGAATCCAATAGGAGCTTTGTCGGAAGGCAATATGTTGCCTATTATTTTCTTTGCACTATTAGTTGGTATTATTTTAGCTAAACAAGGGGACCGTGCGGATACAGTAGCTAATTTCTTTAGTCAGTTTAATAATATTATGATGGATATGACCATGATAGTTATGAAAGTAGCACCAGCAGGTGTATTTTGTTTAATTGCTAAGACCTTTTCTGAAATAGGATTTGACGCTTTTATACCTATGATAAAATATATGGCTGCTGTATTTTTAGCATTAGGTGTACAGTGCTTTGTTGTTTATATGGTAATGCTTAAAGTATGTACAGGATTAAATCCATTTATCTTTATTAAAAAGTTTTTACCTGTTATGGGATTTGCTTTTTCTACTGCTACATCTAATGCAACTATTCCACTTTCAATTGAGACATTAGATAAAAAAATGGGTGTTTCCAAACGTATTTCATCCTTTACTATTCCACTTGGCGCTACCATTAATATGGATGGAACAGCTATTATGCAAGGCGTAGCTGTTATCTTTGTAGCACAAGCGTTTAATATTATCTTAACACCTATGGATTATTTAACGGTTATTGCAACAGCAACAATGCTTCTATTGGCACGGCAGGTGTTCCAGGGGTAGGGCTTGTTACCCTGTCTATGGTATTTGCTTCAGTAGGCCTCCCAGTAGAGGGTATTGCTCTTATTATGGGTATTGATCGTATTTTAGATATGACACGTACAGCTGTTAATATTACAGGGGATGCAGTTTGTACAACTATTGTAGCCTATCAAGATCAGGCTATGAAAAAAGAAGTTTTCACAGAAAAGAACTAAACATGTAAAGAGGAATAAAAAATAACACTTGTCTAATGATGAGTGTTATTTTTTGTAAATGGATATAGGCTCATCGTACTTTTTAATAGAATAATAGGATTTGTGCGAGAGTTTTTTGTTTTATATTTTAAATGCTTAGATTAGTGGTTTATAGTATAATAGATATACTATAAAATGATTTTAAGGGAGAGTTCAATTTTGATAAATTTATTTGACGTAATGAAGAAACTTTCAGAGGAAGAGCTAAAAGAACAAGGGGCACTTTTAGAGACCTTAACAATGACTAACTTATCTAAACAAACAAGTCAAAAAGTAGCTCATAAATTAGTTAAGGCTACTAATCTATTTGCTGGGCTTATAAAAAAAGAACCTTTTCAAACTCCAGAAGTTTTAAGTATAGAAGAACGATTAGAGCAAAATAAACAGAAGTGGCAAGCTTATACAAGAGAAGAAACTGAAAGAAGTCTTAAAGAGCTTTTAAAAGTAAGATGTAGTAAACTGGATTCAAGTAGTGTAGAAGAGGGGCTTTCTGAAGAAGCTTTTTCTATTTTAATTCTTGAGGAGGCCGGAGAACGTTACGACCTAAAAGAAGAATTATTACCTTCGCAAAAAGCAGATTTTATTGCGAAGTTCTATCAAAGAGAAATCAAAGAAATAAGAAAAGAATTAGAAAAGCAGAAAGCAGAAGATAAAGAGGATAAAGAAGATAGAGAAGAGTATAAAGAAAAAGATGTAGAAGACACGAATCAAAATGAGGAGGTACAAGAAGAAGGAGAACAAGCAGGACAGGAAGAAGGAAAAGAAGAACAACAAGAGGGAGAGGAAATATCAGAAATTAAATGTCTCATGCAGTTAGGGTTAGGAAGAAATAAACTAATTAGAACGTTATTTGCAAGATGGATTACACTATGTGTACAGGCATGCGGTGGGCAAATGACAGTAAAAGAAGAAGCCTTACCAAGTTTTCAGCCACCGAGAGAAAGAATACAGCGTGAACATGATTATCAGGAGCTACTCAGACAACATCAGCGCAATGAGGCAGAATATGAGAAGGTACTACATAGTCTTTTAGAAGCGGATCAAAATCTTAGTATGAAAAATAAAGTAATTGATTATGAAGAGAAAAAACAGTTAGAGATTCAAGTACATATTGAGAAACTCATAGAAGAGAGAAAGGCTTTAAATGAGAGGATAGAAGCTACAAGACAAGATTTATCTCATATATCTAATAAGCAAGAAGCAAATCAGCTGGAACAAATAGAAATGCAGCGTTTAACTAAAGAAGTCAAAATGAAAGAAAAGCAGATGAATACTTATGAAAGTATGTTGGCAATCAGTGCAGAAGAAGTAGAAAGTGCTACAAGGTCTATAGAACTTATTAATATGAATAAAGAAGAATGTATTGCACCTTTACTTAAAAAGGCTGCTGATAGGAGAGCGACTACATCTAAGCGACTTGCTGAAGAAGAAGAAAAAAGGCAAAAAGATTTAGTGGAAAAGTGGCAACTAGCCTATAAAGACTTTATATTTGATGAAGAATGTCTAAAGAGTATACAGGATTTTGCGCCTTATGAGCTTTTAGATATTGAGCGTGCTTTATTAGAGTTGTATAGTGTACAAGATAAAAAAGCTTTAAGCTGGGGTGAGGTAGCACGAAAAGAATATGAGCTATTTGAGATTGAACCAGATGGACAGTCTTTAGAACATATGTATTTAAGCTTATATGGTGGAGAAATTATAGTCCTTATTTATAAGGTTCAAGAAGAAATAAATAAGGTACAAATCATTAAAGTTTTAAAAGTATAAAAATAAAATGCAGATAAAAAGGCACTCTAACTATTTATTAGGGTGTCTTTTTTATATGTAAAATTAGTATAAAAATAGAATTATTAGGAAATGATATTACAAAAAATGGAGGGAAATAGGCATATGGCAGAACATGTTATGGCTAGTGCGGTACTAGGATAGGGTATAGCACATAGCATGCCTTTCATGATAGTAATGGCATTATTGTCCGGTATGTTGCCTAAAATGCTAGCTATAGGAGTAGCATATCTGTATGCATTTCTCAAGAAAAGAATGAGATGGTTTACTATATTGGATTAGAAAAGGAAGTATAGAATATGTTCTTTAGACGTAAAAAAGAAGAAGATCCTGAGTTAGAAGCTGAATATAGGAGAGTATTGGAAGAGTTCCAATGTGAAATGGACTTAAAAGGTGTGATGCAGGAACATGAGTTAGAATGGCATGATGTATTAAATATTGTAAAGGATAATTTGAAATAAGGCATCCTATTGGATGCCTTATTACTTGAAGAAGGCACTCTATTTTATAGAGTGTCTTTTTTTATAAGTTACAATTAAGTGGACAGTTTTTTAGCTATGTATAATCAATTTATATTAAAGAAGACATAAACATGACTATGCTGAGCCACCTCAATCGTACATTTACGCCGGACTTCAAAGCCCAGCTTGTTGTGCTTGGCCATTATGGCATATTTTTGTTTTTAAAACATAATATAAAATGGGTAAGAATACAGTAAAAGCAATATATTGGAGGGGTTTTATGGATAAGTATACAATAACCATTGCGAGAGGATATGGTAGCGGAGGACGTGTTATTGGTAAGTTGTTAGCGAAGGAGTTAGGCATTCCTTTCTATGATAGAAATTTATTAAGACTCGCTTCAGATGACAGTGGCATTAATGAACAACTTTTTGTAGATGCAGATGAAAAAGTGAAAAATACTTTATTATATAAGGTAGCTAAAAAGGTTTATAAAGGAGAACTTATTCCACCTGATCGTGATGATTTTATTTCTAATGAAAACCTCTTTAATTATCAAGCTAAAATTATTAAAGAACTGGCTAGTGAAGGATCTTGTGTCATTATGGGGAGATGCGCAGACTACATCTTAAAGGATTATGACCATGTACTGCGTATTTATATTCATGCACCAATAGAAGACTGTATTCAAGCAGTAGATAAAATTGCACCTGTTAGAAATCCTAAAGATTATATCCTTATGACAGATAAACGTCGTGGAGCCTACTATCGTTATTTTACAGGAAGAGACTGGCGGGATGCAGATAACTATGACCTATGTCTTAACAGCAGTCATTTAGGCTATGAGAAATGTGTTGAAGTCATTAAATCTTATTTAGATATTAAATTTAATTAATGAAAAGGCTTATAAGAGAAGGATTTCTTATAAGCCTTTTCATTGTCTATTTTAGGCTCGTTCTTTATACTGGAAAATAAAGGACTTTAAGCAAAGGAGTACATATGATACAAGCAGAAGAGATGACTATAGAACAGGTGATGGATTTATTAGATAGGGGGGAACTCACATCCGAGACTTTAGTAATGTTATATTTAGAAAGAATAGCACAATATGATAAAGGAGAAAGAGGTCTTAATGCTATTTTAGAGCTTAATCCGGAGGCACTTCAGATAGCAGACCAGTTAGATGAGGAAAGAAAGCAGTGTGGACCTAGAAGTATACTACATGGCATCCCCATCCTTATTAAAGATAATATAAGTACCAAAGACCACATGCATACAAGCGGTGGAAGCTTAGCTTTAGCAGACTTATATGCACCCTTTGATGCTTTTATTATTAAAAAGCTTAGAGCAAGTGGAGCTATTTTGTTAGGTAAAACCAATATGGGAGAATTGATGAACTTTATGTCCTATGCTATGCCAGATGGCTATAGTTCAAGGGGAGGGCAGGTGTACAATCCTTATGATAGAAACCTTACACCTTCAGGTTCTAGTTCAGGTTCTGCGGTAGCTGTAGCAGCAAATTTAGCTATGGCAGCAATAGGAACAGAAACGAATGGTTCACTTACTATGCCAGCAAGATATAATCAGCTTGTTGCCATTAAGCCAACAGTAGGACTTGTAAGTAGACAGGGTATTATGCCTATTTCTTATTATCAGGATACACCAGGGCCTATGGCAAGGAATGTAGCAGATGCTACAATTTTGTTAGAAGCAATAGTAGGTAGGGATGAGCAGGATGAGCTAACGGATAGAAGTATGGGGCGTATACCTAAGAGCTATAGAGGGGCACTTGGTAAAGACATAAGCGGGAAACGGATTGGTTATAATCCAAAGACTTTAGAAGAGCTAGATTCAGAAGAAAAAAGGGTTATGAAAGAGGCTATGGAGATTTTAGAAAAAGCTGGAGCTCATCTTATACCTACAGTATTAGAAGAAATGGGGGATTATGGCTTTAAGCCTAATCTATATGAATTTAAAGCCGGGTTTAATATGTACCTTAAAAGTGTCAAAGGTACTACTAAGATAGAAACGTTACAAGACCTTATAGATTTTAATGAAGCGCACCCAGGCACATGTCTTAAGTATGGACAAGACATTCTGTATGAGGCACAGGCGACGACGGGTAACCTTAGTGACCCTTATTATATGATGCTTAGACAAAATAGCTTACAACAAGTAAGGACCATGGGAATGGATAGACATTTTGCTAAAGATCATTTAGATGCTTTTATGACCATGTCGATTAGTAGTCTTGCGCCTGTATCAGGATATCCTAGCCTTGCACTGCCAGCTGGCTGGAAAAAAGGGAGTGAGCCCATGAGCTTATTGTTAATAGGTAAGGCTTTTACAGAATCTATACTCATTAGTATAGGGTATCAGTATGAACAAAAAACACAAAAAAGAAAGGCACCTATCTTAGGATAAGGTGCCTTAAGTGCGTTTATGCAGCTCATGTTTACATTTTGGGCAAGTAATACAAACTTTGCCCTTGCCTCTTGGAACGCGAAGAGTTTGTTTGCATTCTGGGCATTTAAAGTATTTATGCGTTTTCATACCTTTTATGCGGTTCCACTTGCGCACAGAAGCATTTTTTATAGGATGCCAGATTCTAAGGAACTTAAAGTTTTCTTGTTGTCTTGCATAAAGGTTTTTAGATAAAATTCTAAAATAACATAAAAAGATTGCGCCTAAATCCACAATGGTTAAAATTGTGCTACCTATAAAGCTGTTAAAAAGAGATAGTACAAGTGAAAAAATAAGCAGAGCTACAGAAAGTTGGTCAATACCATAGCGACCAATCATAAAGTGTTTGAGTTTAGCCATAAACTTTTCCATAGAAGAGCTCCTTTCAAAATCATAGAGTATCAATTAAATTTATTATAGGATAAAATTGTTAAGAGAATATATACACATTGACAAATACAGGGGAAAATTTTATGATGGAAACTGATTATACAACATAAAGAGAGGTAGAAGATGATTTATTTAGATTATGCTGCAAATACACCTGCTCATGAAGAAGTTTTAAAGTCTTTTGTAGACTTTTCTACACAATATATAGCCAATCCTAATGCCTCTCATGCATTAGGTAAAGAAACAAAAATTGTTTTAGATGAAGCAACTGAGCGTATTGCAAAACTTTTAGGCGTTCAAAAAAGTGAAATTATTTATACATCGGGCGCAACAGAATCCAACAACCTTGCTCTTAAAGGCATTGCCCATCATTACAGACGTAAAGGTAAACATATTATCACTACTTACCTTGAGCATTCTTCTGTAACCAGTACAGTAACAGCACTTCAGAATGCAGGATACGAAGTAGACTTTGTAGATGTTTTAAATGATGGACAAGTTGACTTAGAACATCTTAAGGAACTTTTAAGACCAGATACGATTTTAGTATCTCTTAGCCATGTGGATAGTGAAGTAGGCATTAAACAGCCACTTAAAGCCATTCATGATTTATTAGAAGCATATCCAAATTGCTTTTTCCATGTAGATGCCACTCAGGCTATAGGTAAAATACCAGTAGATTTAAAGGATATTGACTTATTAACGTTTGCACCACATAAGTTCTATGGGTTAAATGGTATAGGTATTCTCATTAAGAAGGAACCTATCATGCTTGAGCCAGTTATTCATGGCGGCATTAGCACAACAGCTTTTAGAAGTGGTACACCAACACTTGCACTTATTGAAAGTGCAGCAAAAGCACTGGAATTGGCAATTCCTCATATAGATGAGCGTTATACGTATGTAAAAGGACTTAATATGAAATTACGTAAAGGATTAGAGACATATGCTAATGTGCATATTAACAGTCCAAAAGATGCAAGTCCATTTATCGTAAACTTTAGTGTAAAAGGCGTTAATGCAGCTGCCTTCCAACAGGCTTTAGAAGAGTGTG
>JAHLFD010000111.1:0-5074 GCA_018883975.1 Candidatus Niameybacter stercoravium | reverse complement strand
TATAGTGAGTTATTTGAAGCTACCTTGATAAGCCATTATTCTTTTACTTATACTGGTATCAAGTTAGCAGTTATTTTATAATAGAAAGGTCTTATGATTATGAAACATTTAAACAAAATTATTATAGGCATATTAGGTTTAGTAGTCCTTTTAAGTTTAGCTACTATCATATTTATAATGAATTATAAACCTTCTTCTATGCAAAAGGCTATTGTTAAGCTTGGCGGAGAAGTTATTGAAACAATCGACCTAGCAACTATTACTACCCCTATTACCTTTACCGTAGATAATAAACAAGGTGGTTTAAACACAATTCATGCAGAGCAGGGAAAAATTGCCATCATAGAAGCCAATTGTCCTGATCAACTCTGTGTAGAGCGAGGTTATATTACAAACAGTCTATTACCAACTGTTTGTCTTCCAAATGGTTTAGTTATAGAAATCCAAGATAATACGTCTAGTGAAGATCTTGATATCATTGCAGAGTAAAGGAGTCCTTTTTTTCATGAGCAATCTTCGAATGAGCAAAGTTCAAAAACTTGTCTATTTAAGCCTACTATGTGCACTTGCGCTTGTCATTTATATTATTGAATTACAGATTCCGCCCCTTGCTCCTATTCCAGGGCTTAAACTTGGCCTTGCCAATATGGTTTCACTAGCTGTTCTTATTTTATATGGGCCTAAAGAAGCACTTACTGTTCTTATCCTTCGTATCTTTTTAGGTTCCTTTATTACAGGTAAAGTATCAAGTCTACTCTTTAGCTTGGCAGGAGGCCTTCTTAGTAACATCGGTATGATTATACTTTATCAATATGCTAGCAAATATATTAACATCTGGCTTATTAGTATTATAGGTTCTATCCTGCATATTATTGGCCAGCTTACTATTGCAGTGCTTATTACCCATACACCTGGTATTTTCTTCTACGCACCATTCTTACTTATTTCAAGCATTATTACCGGTTATTTTATTGGCTTAGGCGCTACTTTTATTTGTAAACACTTTAGAAAGCTTTCTGCGCGCCTATAGCTTATAGGAACATATTAAAGAGGGTGTTAGAACTTTGTATATAAGTTCTAACACCCTCTAAAAAAATTATAGTCTAATTTTATTATAAGTCGCATATAAATAAAACGTATTATATTATATAATTAAATGAGATTGACACTTAACAGCACCATTATAGGATTATATAAAAGTCTTGTTCGTGACTTCTACCCTTAAGCGGCATCTTAAAGGTAGGGGCCTTCTTTTGTTTAAAGCTCTTTTTGTAAATGCCAACCTCATTATTGTAGAATAAGGAATAAGTTAAAAGGGGATACTATACCATTTTACACTTCATAGTAATAATATATGCACCTACTAAAAAAGTGTTCCTATATAGCTAAAAAAATTTTTTATCTTACTATATTCTATTCTAACACTAGTAGATTTTGTTCTACTTTTTTTAACAAAATTTTTCTTACACTCTCATCTAATCTGTCTTTTGTAATCTTCCCTTCCTCATATGCCTTTTTCATAGCTTCTTCAGCTGCACCTAAATCATCTGGCATAAGTATAATATCCATTCCGCTTAAAAAACTCTCTACTGCGGCACTCCCTGCTTCTTTATTTTGCACTACAGCCCCCATATTCATAGCGTCTGTAATGAGTAATAACTCCTCTGTGTCAAAATGCTCTTTAATGTAACTCCCCCATTTAGACGATAGTGTTGCCGGGAGCTGATCTACTTCTGATACTACTAAATGCCCCACCATCATTCCCTCTACACCATTCTGAGTTGCCTCAAAAAAAGGCACCAACTCTTCCTCTTCTAAATCCTGCAACGTTTTATCAATATAAGCAAGCTGCTCGTGACTGTCCTGATATGTGTTGCCATGTCCCGGGAAATGCTTAACAACTGGGAATATCCCTTCTTCCTTAAGCCCTTTAGCAAAAGCAATAACCATAGGTGTTACCTCTTCTTTTGTATGCCCGAAACTTCTATTCCCTATTACTGTGTTGTTTTCATTATTATAAATATCTGCCACTGGCGCAAAATCCATGTTTATTCCTAAATCATATAGTATTTTACCCATTTTCTTTGCTTCCTCATAAGCTTTGTGTGGATCTGCTGTCTGCCCAATCTCATAGGCTGCTTTAAAAGGCTCCTTTGTAATCTCTGGAATATGTCCTATGCGGCTTACGCGTCCCCCTTCTTCATCTATAGCAATCCATAAAGGAATCTTACTTCCTTTCTGCAGAGCATTAATGAGTTCTTGCACCTGCTGCCTTCCCTGAATATCTTTCTTAAACAGTACAATCCCCCCTACCTGATACTGCTTTAAAAGTGTTTCATTTCCTATCTCTCCATTTAATGCTACTATAAAAAGTTGACCTATCTTTTCTTCTAAAGACATACCCTTCATATAGATTTCTATAGGGTCCTCTTTTATAGTTTCCTTCTCTATATTTGTCTCTTCCTGAATGCTTTCCACATTCTTATTACTTGGTTTATATACTATATCTCGGCTATTTATTTCATTTTGATACCTCTCCAAACCTCCTTCTCCTATCAACCATAAGCTTCCACCTAATAGTAAAATCAAAACTATACACCATCTTATAATCTTCATAATCCTAACCTTTCTTTATATCTTATTATTTAAACTGCTACACATTAAAAGGGCTACTTCTGTAGCCCTTTTTTACCATCCTGGATATCTTATTATCCATTCTTCAGTACTTTCAAATCTGATATATAGATCTTCCGCTAATTGACTTAATTCTTTTTGGAGATCTAATGCCTGAATAAGTTTTTCATCTATTTGACTTACTCCTAAATATGTGCCAAGAATATTCCCTGTAATAGCTGCTGTACTATTACTATTACCGCTTTGATTAATAGCAAGTTTTAAGGCTGCTTCGAAATTATTTGGATAACACAAACTACAGTAAATAGCCATACCTAATGCATCTTGCGCTGAGAAACCATCTCCAAAGCTTTCTACATCACCTCTAGCAGGTTCCCCCTTCTTAGCTAGCTCTATGGCTTTTTCTATTGCCTCTAAGCACTCTTCATGATTTCTATAAGTCTTCAGTTCCTCTACTGATTTTCTTAGTCCCTCTTCTAAGGTATATCCTTCCAGTAAATAAAAAATAAGAACTGATAACACGCCAGAAGCAAGATAAGCCGTAGGATGTCCATGGGTAATCGCCCCTACCCTACATCCTATATTAAATACATCTTCTTCATTCTCAATAAGTCCAATAGGTGCCGTTCTAATGACTGTACCACAACGTTTACTATCATTGAGTGGCTTTTCTAAAGTCCCCATAATCCCTTTCCCTAATGATGTAATACAAGTAATTCCCGGTTCCCTATAGCCATGTAATTTCTTTATTTTTACAATCCATCCATCATAAGCCTTACTTCCCCAGTTAGGCGTTGATAGACCTTGTGTATAAAGCCATCTCAGATATGCTCTAAATATAATCATTGTAGTATCTTTTCTTGTTTTTGTAATCTGTTTTTGATTTGCTCTTACAATACTTCTTAAAAGTCCCTCTGCTGTAAACATTGTAAGTTGTGTATCATCTGTAATAATAACCTTTCCTCTATCACTTGTCTGAATAAGTTCATGAATACCTTCTTCTCCATATAACTTTTGAACCTCTTCATATTTCATAAACTTAACAGGTGCACCAAATGCATCGCCAATTGCACCGCCCAACAAACATCCATAAAATTGTTCTTTGCTTCTTTTCATATGTGGCACCTCCAGACTAATCCTCTATTTTATAACTTTTAAATTTACAGCGTTTGTATCCAATTATTGATTTTTTCACAAACACTTACTTGAAGCCCTTCTTCTTTAACCTTCTCTTTAATAAATTTATTAAAATCTCTTATCCAAGCTGCATAATCTTTACTTTCCCAGACTCCTTGTTTATGATGCATTGCATAGGCTATATCTGCACACTGACAGGCATCCCATAGCTGTCTATAGTAATAGGCATACTGCCCCTGTGTTTCTTTATCATAGAAATTAACAAACTCATCAAATTTTGATTTTTTCATAGCCACTCCCCCATCTAAAATTTATAATAATATTTTAACAATTATATTTTGTTTTTTCAATATTGTATATTTTTTATATAATATACATTACAATTCACAAGGAATGTCTAAACCTTCTACCCCTAAAAAACTGACACTTAGCATGAAACAAAAAAGCAAGCTCTTTCATCAGAAAGAACTTGCTTCATCTCATTATTCTAATATCAAATCATTAATAGGTGCTCCAGGCGCTACCATAGGTAATACCTTTTCATCTTCTCCTACATGACAATTAAGAAGAGCTGGTCTATTATGTTTTAATGCATCTTTAAGGGCTTCTTTAAAATCTTCCTGCGTGAAAATATTATACCCTTTAATATTATAAGCATCTGCAAGTTTTACAAAATCAGGACCTCTATCTAAATTAGTTTGTGAATAGCGCCCCTCATAGAAAATAGTCTGCCACTGCCTTACCATACCTAACACACTATTATTCACTACTACAATAATGACTGGAACATTATAGTAAGCCACTGTAGAAAGCTCATTACAGTTCATTCTAAAAGAGCCATCTCCTGCTATATGCACTACACGCTTATCAGCTCTAGCAATCTGTGCTCCTATACTAGCACCCGTTCCATACCCCATGGTTCCTAATCCACCTGATGAAATATAAGTACGTGGTTTGGTATACTTATAGAACTGAGCAGCCCACATCTGATGCTGTCCTACCTCTGTTGTAATAATTGCTTCGCCTTCTGTCTGCTTATAAATCTCTTCCATAATAAATTGCGGACGCAAACTGCTATCTCTTTGGTAGTCAAATCCAAACTCTTCTTTCCAGTGTGCTACTTCTTCAAGCCATTCTGTATGGTCTCTTTGCCCTACTAATTCTATAAGACTTATTAATATCTCTTTTGCATCCCCAATAATGGCTGTATAGCTAGCCACATTTTTACTGATTTCTGCTGGGTCCACATCAATATGAATAATTTTAGCATGTGGTGCAAAGGTTCCTACACTACTTGTTACCC
>JAHLFD010000110.1:0-18842 GCA_018883975.1 Candidatus Niameybacter stercoravium | reverse complement strand
GTGGGCTCGGAGATGTGTATAAGAGACAGGTGTATGATAGAGAAAAATAGATGGAACACTTAAAAAGAAAGAAGGGAGAAAGGAATGGATCAAACAATACCTTTTAAAATTGAATCAGCTTTTAAACCCATGGGAGATCAGCCTGAGGCCATTAGAAAAATGGTAGAGAGTATAGAAAAAGGTAATCGCTATCAGACACTCTTAGGTGTAACAGGTTCAGGAAAAACCTTTACCATGGCTAATATTATAGAAAAAACTCAAAAACCTACCCTTATTATTGCACATAACAAGACTCTAGCGGCACAGCTTTATAGTGAGTTTAAAGAATTCTTTCCTAATAATGCAGTAGAGTACTTTGTTTCCTATTATGATTATTACCAACCAGAAGCTTATGTACCTCAAAGTGATACTTATATTGAAAAAGACTCCAGTGTTAATGAAGAAATAGATAAACTTCGTCACTCAGCTACAGCTTCTTTATCTGAAAGAAGAGATGTGATTATTGTAGCCAGTGTATCTTGTATTTATGGTTTAGGTGACCCTATTGACTATGAAAATCAAGTGCTATCCTTAAGACAAGGTGCAGAAATGGATAGAGATGATGTACTACGTAAATTAGTTCAGATTCAATATAACCGAAATGATATGGACTTTGCTAGGTCTACCTTTAGAGTAAGAGGAGATACAGTAGAGATTATACCGGCAGGAGCATCTGAGAAAGCTATCCGCGTAGAGTTTTTTGGAGATGAAATAGACCGTATAGCAGAGATTGACCCATTAACAGGAGCTGTACTAGGTTATAGAGAACATGTCTCTATTTTTCCAGCTTCTCACTATGCTATTAGTAGAGAAAAGATGGAAGTGGCTATTGAAGCTATAGAAAGTGAGCTTAAAGAACGTCTAGCAGAACTAAAAAATGAAGACAAGCTCCTTGAGATGCAAAGATTAAGTCAGCGTACTAATTTTGACGTTGAGATGCTAAGAGAAATGGGATACTGCTCTGGTGTTGAAAACTACTCACGTCACCTATCTGGCAGAGAGGCTGGTAGTACACCTTTTACACTTCTTGACTACTTCCCAGATGATTATCTTATTATGATCGATGAGTCTCACATGACAGTACCTCAAGTTAGAGCTATGTATAATGGTGACCAGGCACGTAAAAATGTACTTGTAGACTATGGTTTTAGATTACCGTCCGCTCTTGATAATAGGCCTCTTAAATTTGAAGAGTTTGAAGAGAAGATTAACCAAATTATGTTTGTTTCAGCTACGCCGGCGCAGTATGAGTTAGAACATTCCTTATCTATTGCGGAGCAGCTTATTCGTCCAACAGGGCTTCTTGATCCCCCAATTGACGTAAGGCCTGTTAAAGGGCAAATTGATGATTTGCTTAGTGAAATTACAAAGCGTACTGCTAAAGGTGAGAAAGTACTTGTTACAACGCTTACAAAGCGTATGTCTGAAGACTTAACAGATTACTTAAGAGAAATGGGTGTCAAAGTTAAATATCTACATTCAGATATTGATACATTAGAGCGTATTGAAATTGTACGTGATTTACGTATGGGTATTTTTGATGTATTGGTAGGGATTAACTTATTGCGTGAGGGATTAGATATTCCAGAGGTAGCCCTTGTAGCTATTTTAGATGCGGACAAGGAAGGTTTCTTACGTTCTGAAACATCACTTATTCAGACTATAGGACGTGCAGCTAGAAATGTGGATGGGCAGGTTATTATGTATGCAGATAATATGACGCGTTCTATGCAAAGTGCCATCTCGGAAACCAATAGAAGAAGACAGATTCAAGAAGCTTATAATGAAGAACATGGTATTATACCTCAAACCATTAAGAAAGATATACGTGACCTTATAGTCGCAACCAAAACTGTAGCTAAGAATGAAGAGTTCTTTAAAGAAAAAGACCCAGAGTCTATGAGTAAGGATGAACTTGAAAAAACTATAGCTAAAGTAGAAAAAGAAATGAAAAAAGCAGCGAGAGACTTACAGTTTGAACGTGCAGCAGAATTACGTGATACACTTATTAAGCTTAAACAAATACTAGCATCAAATTAGAGCTTTGCCTAAAAATGCTATCGAACATGTGTTTGATTATGTCGTTTTATATGCTATAATAGGCATAAAATGATAAATTAAGAAGGGGAAAATATGAAAAATAAGATTGTCATAAAAGGTGCGAGAGAGCACAATTTAAAAAATATTGATCTTGAACTTAATCGTGACCAGCTTATTGTTTTTACAGGGCTTAGTGGTTCAGGTAAGTCTTCATTAGCATTTGATACGATTTATGCAGAGGGTCAGAGAAGATACGTAGAATCTTTATCAGCTTATGCAAGACAATTCTTAGGCCAGATGGAAAAGCCAGAGGTAGATTATATCTCGGGTTTATCACCAGCTATTTCTATAGACCAAAAGACAACAAGTAAAAACCCACGTTCTACAGTTGGAACGGTTACAGAAATCTATGATTACTTGAGACTTCTTTTTGCTAGAGTAGGTGTGCCACATTGTCCAAACTGTGGCAAGGAAATTAAGAAGCAAACCATTGATCAAATGGTAGATCAGCTTATGGAATTACCTGAGCGTACAAAAGTTCAGCTTCTTGCACCTGTTGTAAGAGGCCGTAAAGGAAAACATGAAAAAGTACTTGAAACAGCGGTGAAACAAGGTTATATCAGAGCACGTATTGATGGAGAAGTTGTAGACCTTACAGAGGCAGAGGTTGACCTTGATAAAAATAAAAAACACTCTATCGATATTGTTGTAGACCGTCTTGTTATTAAAGAAGGAATCGGTAAACGTCTTACAGACTCTATTGAGACTGTTATGAAGCAAAGTGGTGGTCTGATGATCGCTGAAATTAATGGTTTAGAAGAAATGAATTTCAGCCAAAGCTTTTCTTGTCCAGACTGCCAAATTAGCATTGAGGAAATTGAGCCACGTCTATTCTCCTTTAACAATCCATTTGGCGCCTGTCCAACTTGTACAGGCCTTGGTGAGAAGTTAGAAGTAGATCCTGAGCTTATTATTCCTAATCCAGAGCTTACCATTAGGCAAGGAGCTATTGCAGTTATTGGTTGGGGTTCTATAGGTAACCCGGATAGCTATGCTTATGCACTTTTTGATGCACTGATGAAAAAGTATCATTTTGATTTAGATACACCATTTAAAGAATTGCCAGAAGATATTCAGAACATGATTTTATATGGAACAGATGGCGAAAAAGTACAGTTTACTTTCTCAGGTGAATATGGAACACGCAACTATGATTATGCCTTTGAAGGTGTCATAGCTAACACAAAACGTCGTTATGAAGAGAGTAGCTCTGAAAGTATGCGTGACGAGTACGAAAGCTATATGACAAGTATTCCATGTAAAACTTGTAAAGGTGCTAGGCTTAAACCAGAGGCACTTGCCGTTACTATTGGAGATAAAAATATTAATCAGGTTACAAGCATGTCTATTGGTGATCTTAGGACTTTCTTCCTCGAAGTAGAGCTTACAGATAGACAGAAAGCAATTGGTGTACAAATCCTAAAGGAAATTAATGCAAGACTTGGTTTCTTAGTAGATGTAGGTCTTGATTATCTGACTCTATCACGTTCATCAGGAACATTATCAGGTGGGGAAGCTCAGCGTATTAGGCTTGCCACACAAATTGGTTCAGGACTTGTAGGGGTACTTTATATCCTAGACGAACCAAGTATTGGGCTTCATCAAAGAGATAATGAAAGACTTATTCAGACACTTGTGCGCCTTCGTGACCTTGGTAATACACTCATTGTTGTAGAGCATGATGAGGATACTATGCATGCTGCGGATTGGATTGTAGATATAGGTCCAGGAGCAGGTGAGCATGGTGGCAACATTATTTCAAGTGGTCCAATTGATACGATTTTAGCATGTGAGGAATCTGAGACAGGTGCATACTTAAGTGGACGTAAACAAATTGAAATACCTGAAATAAGAAGAAAAGGTAATGGCAATAAAATTAAAATTGTAGGTGCTAAAGAGAACAACCTTAAAAATGTAAGTGTGGATATTCCACTTGGAACATTAACTTGTATTACAGGTGTATCAGGTTCAGGAAAAAGTACACTGATTAATGAAATTTTGCTTAAGCGACTAGCTAGAGATTTAAATCGTGCAAAATATAAACCAGGTGCCCACAGAGATATTAAAGGTCTTGAAAACTTAGATAAGGTCATTCATATTGACCAGTCTCCAATTGGGCGTACACCACGTTCAAATCCAGCTACTTATGTAGGGGTATTTGATATGATTCGTGATGTCTTCGCGCAAACACAGGAAGCTAAGATGAAAGGTTATCAAAAAGGCCGTTTCAGCTTTAATGTAAAGGGTGGACGCTGTGAGGCATGTCGTGGTGATGGTATGCTAAAAATCGAGATGCACTTCTTACCGGATGTCTATGTGCCTTGTGAAGTATGTAAAGGTAAACGTTATAATAGAGAAACTTTAGAAGTTAAGTATAAAGACAAGACTATTTCAGATGTATTGGACATGACAGTAGAAGAAGCACTTAAATTCTTTGAGAACTTCCAAGCTATTAGCCGTAAACTTCAGACACTTTATGATGTAGGGTTAGGTTATATTAGACTTGGACAAGCTTCTACCACTTTATCAGGTGGGGAAGCTCAGCGTGTTAAACTTGCTACAGAGCTTAGTCGTCGCGGTACAGGTAAGACTATGTATATTCTAGATGAGCCTACAACAGGCCTTCACTTTGCAGATGTGCATAAGCTTGTAGGGATTTTAGATAGACTTGTAGAAAATGGTAATACAGTTGTAGTTATTGAACATAACTTAGATGTTATTAAGACAGCTGACTATATTATTGATTTAGGCCCTGAAGGTGGTAGCCGTGGTGGAGAAATTGTAGCAACAGGTACACCGGAAAAAGTAGCTGGAGTAGAAGGCTCTTATACAGGTAAATTCCTTAAGAAAATATTAAATATATAGATAGAAATACGCAAAAAAGCCAAGCCCTTATGCAGTTCCCCCTTAAAATAACTGCATGGGCTTGGCTTTTTGTGTGGCAGGGGTAGTGTCTATGGATTGTATAAGCGTCATGAGCTTAAGGTTAAGAAGGGAAAGGCTCTTCTATAGGAACCTCATAGGTACTAGGTTGGTATTGTCCGCATCTACCGCCTATAGGGATGCCAGTGCATATATAGGGGTCAGGTGGGAGGTAGTACGTAGTACATATGGAGGTGTCGTAAGATAGGCCGGTAGCTTCCATGACTTATGCTTTAGGGCTTATTTAAAGTGTAGACACTTTCGTATATAGAACCTAGTAAGCCTTGTTGCCACCACATAGGCCTACTGGTTTGTAAACTAAGCTGCGTACTCATAATCTGGAAGGGGGACCAAAGGAGAGTGGCAGATCGTTTACAGGGTGTAGGATACTTTCACTACCTAGGATGTGTTTTGTATCTTACATATACTATATAGTCCTATGTAGTTAAAATTCTTCAAAATTTTTTATAAAAATTTTTCTGGCTTATAAAAAGAGATTAAATAAGTAAAAAAAGTGCATTTTTATTAAAGAAAAAGTAGCTTATAATAATTGGACAAACAATCAACCTCATTGAATAAGGAGAAGTAGGATGACAACTTTATTAAGGTTTGAAACTATGCAAATCAAAGTAAGTCCCTGGTTAGAAGAAGCAAGTGTACCTTTTATATCTCAAATTAATATTTTGCAGAATGGCTTAAAAAATAGATTGGAAGAGGGAGATGATATAGGACTAGGATTTGGAACTATACAGACACTTTATCCTTACGTTCAGCAGAATATCTATACAAGAGAACTAAAAGAGCAAGAGATAGAAGTTGTAAGATTAGAAAATGATTATTTAAGAGCTCTATTTATACCAAGTTTAGGTGGAAGGCTATGGTCTTTGTATGATAAGGTAGCCCAAAGAGACTTACTTTATGTAAATGATGTGATTAGGCCTAGTAATCTAGCTGTGCGTAATGCATGGGTAAGTGGTGGTGTAGAATGGAATATAGGGATTATAGGGCATTCTCCATTTACATGTTCACAGCTTTTTACAGGTATAGTTGAAGTAGAGGGAATGAAAGTTCTAAGAATGTATGAATATGAGCGTATTCGTAAAGTGACGTATCAGATGGACTTTTTCCTCCCTGAGGACTCTAAGTTTTTAATGTGCCGTATGAGAATTGTAAACCCTAATGAGATAGAAGTACCTATGTACTGGTGGAGCAATATGGCTGTACCTGAGCTAGATGGAGGAAGGCTTGTTGTAGAAGCAGATGAGGCGTATACCAATGGAGAAGGAGCTGTCTATAAAGTACAGGTGCCTGTAGTAGAGGGGGTAGATATTACATTGCCTAAAACTATCCCCCATGCCGTAGACTATTTCTTTGATATTCCTAAGACAAAAAGAAAATACATTACACAGTTAGATGAATCAGGTTACGGTATGATTCAGACATCTACAAGTAGGCTTCAGGGCAGAAAACTTTTTGTATGGGGACAGGCACGAGGCAGTGAGAGATGGCAGGAGTATTTAACTAATGAAGCAGGTCATTACATAGAAATTCAGGCAGGACTAGCTAAAACCCAATATGGTTGTCTACATATGGAACCAGCAAGTGAATGGGAATGGTTAGAGGCATATGGAGCCATTCAAGTAGATAAGGGGCTTGTACAGAAGGAGTGGCAGGTGTTAAGAACTCAGGTAACTCAAACCTTAGAGGAACTATTACCTGAGAAGAAGTTAGAGCAGATACTTGAAGAAACTAGAGAGTCTATAGCTTTAAGGAAGTCGAAACTCATAAAAACAGGAAGTATATTTGGGGCTATAGAAAATATAAGAAGGAAGCAGGAAGGGGAATCTGCTTTAAGTAAGCATCTAGATTTTGGAGAAGTATCTAAAGAAAATGAATGGTTGCAGCTGATGATGGAAGGTACAATGGCAGGCTGTGAAGATAAAGAAGTGCCAGAAAGCTATATGAAGGAAGATTATTATTACAGACTGCTTCAAAAGGCAGTACAGCAAAAAGATAGGGATAATGCATATACTTGGTATCATTTAGGCCTTTATGAACTTGTACATCAGCAGCTTGCTCAAGCTATTAATGCCTTGAAGCATTCTATAGGTATAAAGGCTACAGCCTTCAATACTTATGCACTGGCTATAGCGTATAGTCTAAAAGGGGATACAGAGGAAGCTATAGATTATTGTATAAAGGCTATGAGATTAAGAAATGATGATATAGGGTTAGTTAAAGAATGTTTATCTCTTTTATTAAAGAAGGAAGCGTATGAAACTTTACTGAAAGAAGTTGAAATGCTTCCAGATGCTATTCAAGCTAATACAAGAGTAAAGGCTTATAAAGCTTTTGCCTATGCTAAGTGTGGCAAGGTAGAGGAGGCAGAGAAGATTTTAAGAAAAGATGGATGGCTAGAAGTAGAAGACATTCGAGAAGGGGAGTGCTTCACTGCACAGTTATGGGACATCATTCAAGAGGGGAAAAAAGATAAGGAAGACTTGCCATTTAAATTAGACTTTAAAGCTACTTTTTAAAATATATGAGAAATAAGTAAATAAAAACACACTATGACTGAAGCCATAGTGTGTTTTTTTATTATCTGCCCATTCTTTCAAGAGATAATCTATTATCTTGGAATTTAGCAATGAGTTTTTCATGATCTGTGTAGAAAACAAGGTCTACAGTAGACGCATTTGTTTCATCTTTAATGAAACTTACAATCTCACGACAGTAGTCAGTAATAGCACGTCTGTCTTTAAGAGAAGCAGAATCTTTAAAGCTATTCCAAGCTTCTTTATCAGCTTCTAGTAAGTCAGTATAGATTTCTGCTACGATTGTTTGATTATCATCTTCAGTTTTAAGTTCTACTACTTGAATGTAAATGTCTGCATCTTTGAATTCATCTGCGTCAAGGTCAGGGAAATTGCTCCAATCATCAGCGATTTCTTCACTTAGGTCATAAAGGTCATCAGATGTTAAGTAAGCAGAGTATGAGAATCTATTTTTTGTTGAATAAGAGAAGGTACCTTTTGTTTCACGCTCTTCACTATCGTACACTTCGCCTGTAATTTCAATGTCAGCATAGTTATCACGAATTTCTTCACAAACATCTTCTAAGAAGGATTTAAGGTTACCATTAGAAGAAATTTTGTTGAAGTCGCTCTTATCATAACGGCTATCATAAGTTACAGTAAGTTCAAGGATATCTTTTTTACTGTCATAGTCAAGGTTGAAGTCCCACTCAACTTTGTAGTCATCACCGTATTCATCGATGAGTAAGTCTTCCATTTTAGAAAGGCCTTTAGCATCTAAAGCTGGTTTGTTTGCTTCTTCTTCTTTTTTCTCTTCTTCTTCTTTTTCATATTGAGCAATTTTTGATTCAAGTTTTGCTACTTGGTTTTTAAGTGTAGCAATTTCAAGGTTTTTGCTTGCAAGTTCAGCTTCACTTACACCACCTTGAGGTGCTTTTGATGTGATTTGAACTGTTTTATTTATACTGTCCCAGTTAACATTATTATTTGTGATTTGACCTGCATCACGAAGTGATACATATACTGTACCATTTATCATGAATGGTTCATATTGAGGTGCTTGTGTTGTACCATCATATGTAACTTTAATATTGTTATAAACTGCTTCTACTTTTTTAGTAAGGTTAGCAGCACTTACAGATAATGCGCCTGTACCGATAAGCATTGCACAACCAAGTGTTAAAGCTTTTTTAAGATTTCTATTCATTGAAAAAACCTCCTTGTAAGTCATACATAATTTCTTTACACAAAGTATAACGAATAGGAGGCTATAATTCAATTGAACACAGGAAAATTAATGAAATTGTAATAAAAGATTACTTTATGTCTAACTTTCCATCATTATACGTAAATTGGTAAGTTGGTTGAGCAGCATCATCTTCGATGATAATACCTTGGATAGGAATATCTTGTTTACCTAAAGTAGTAGTAATTTCACTCGCAATAGCTGTTACCAATTTTTCAAGGTCAGCTTTTGCTAGTTTTTTGAAAGCTTTAGCATCTTCTTTATCGTATTCAATAACTACAAGGACTTTGCCATTATTATAGATAATTTCAAAGTCCCAGTCGATTTTATATTGCTTGTCATGGCCTTTTTCAAGTTTATCTTCAAGTTGATCTAGTACAAAGTTGATAGAAAGAGGATTGTTTAAATCTACTTGTGGTGCGGAAGCAAAAACGGGAACTATACTCGTTGCAATGAGGCAAGATATTAGTCCTGTAAATAAAAACTTTTTAATAGACATAGTAAAACCTCCTAAAAATATAGAGTCTATAATTAGTATTGAAGATAGGATAGATTCTATTCTGGGAAATATTAGTATAGGTAAAATGCAAAATCTGGTCTATACTTGAATTAAGAGATAAAACTTAAAGAGGAGAAAAGGTATGTTTGATATTAAAGAAGAACTTAAAAAACTTCCGGCTCTTCCAGGCGTTTATTTAATGAAAAATGAACTGGATCAAATCATATATGTAGGTAAGGCGGTAAGCCTGAAAAATAGAGTAAAGCAATACTTTCAAAAATCTAAAAATCATTCTATAAAAACTATTAGGTTAGTAGAGCAAATTAGAAGCTTTGAGTATATTGTAACCGCTTCTGAACTAGAGGCACTTGTATTAGAGTGTAACCTTATTAAAAGATATAATCCTAAATATAATATTCGTCTTAAAGATGATAAGCACTATCCTTACATTCGTGTGGATATTCAAAATGCCTTCCCACGTGTAACGGTTGTAAGAAGCATGAAAAAAGATGGGGCTAAATATTTTGGACCCTATACAGATGTTAATGCCATGTGGGAGCTTGTAGAAATCATTAAGAAGACATGGCAGCTTCGTACGTGTACAAAAGTATTACCAAGAGATATTAACAAGGAAAGAGCTTGTCTTAATTACCATATAGGACAATGTAGTGGGCCATGTATTGCCAAGTCTTCAGAGGCTGAATATAAGGTAATGGTAGATGAGGTAACAGCTTTTTTAAGTGGTAAATACCAAGATATTATTAAGCGTATAGAAAAACAGATGGAAGATGCATCCATAAATCTAGAATTTGAAAAGGCAGCTACCTTAAGAGACCAGCTAGCCGCCATTAAGAAAATTGAGCAGAAACAGACTGCTTCTAACAGTAGTATGGAAGACCAAGATGTTATAGCCTTTGCACGTAGTGAGAAAGATACTTTAATGCAAATCTACTTTGTGAGACAGGGCAAACTTATTGGACGTGAACATTTCTTAATTAATGAAACAGAAGGAGAAGAAATTGAGACGTTATTTAGAGAGTTCATCATACAGTTTTATTCAGAGGCCAACTTTATTCCTAAACAGATTTTAGTAGAAAAAGTACCTCAAGATTTAGAACTACTTGAAGAATATTTGACTATGCAAAGAGGTAGCAAAGTTACTATAGTTCATCCTCAGAAAGGGACTAAACATAATTTATTAGAGCTGGCAAGTAAAAATGCTTATATTACACTGAGCCAGTTTGGTGATGAACTAAGAAGGCAAGAAGCAAGGACAAAGGGGGCGCTTGAAGAGATTCAAGAAGCGCTTGGTTTTAGTGGCAACTTAAATAGAATAGAAGCCTATGATATATCTAATACTCAAGGAATTGAGTCTGTAGGGGGCATGGTTGTCTTTGAAAATGGTAAGCCAAAACGTAGTGACTATCGTAAGTTTAAAATAAAGAGTATTCAGGGGCCAAATGACTATGGCAGTATGGAAGAAGTTTTAGATAGACGTATTGCAAGATTAGTACAAAAAGGAGAAGAAGATAGTTTTGCTAAAATGCCGGATCTTATCCTAATGGATGGTGGTAAAGGACAAGTTGGTGTAGCTGAAAAGGTTATTGCGAGTTATGGGCTGACCATTCCAGTATGCGGTATGGTCAAAGATGACCGTCACCGTACAAGAGGGCTACTCTACCAAAATGAAGAGATTCTTCTTAAGACAACCACAGAAGGCTTTAAGCTGATTACACGTATTCAAGATGAAGTTCACCGTTTTGCCATAGAATATCATAAAAAATTACGTAGTAAAGCTCAAGTTCAATCTGTTTTAGATGATATTAAAGGGGTAGGAAAAGAACGTAAAAAAGCATTGATGCATACCTTTAAAAGTGTAGAGCTTTTAAGACAGGCGACTCTAGAAGAAATTGAGGGTGTACCAGGTATTCCGAAAGATGTGGCACTAAACATTTATACTTTTTTCCATAAAGAATAGATGTTATAATAACTAATAGTATGTAAAAATTAGAAAAAAGGAGTAAAGGCATGTATTCTGTAAAAGTAAGTAAAATCATTGAACATTTTAAGCTTGAGCCTTTAACACCGAATGTAGAGTACGATAACAGACAGGTTACGGAATCTGATGTAAATAGACCAGCTCTCCAATTAGCAGGATTTTTTGATTATTTTGATCCTACAAGATTGCAGATTATTGGTAAAGTTGAGCATACCTATCTTCAGAAAATGAGCCAGGAAGACAGGGCAAAGTGTATTGAACGCTTAATGAGCTATAAAGAGATTCCTTGTATTGTTCTGTGCAGGGAAGAAATTGATCCATTCCCAGAAATGATTACCTGTGCTGAAAAATATGGTATCCCTATTTTTAAAACTCTTGAGGCAACAACAAGTTTCATTGCAGAAGTGAATAGATGGTTACACGTAGAACTTGCACCTCGTATGTCTATGCATGGTGTCCTTGTAGATATTTACGGGGAGGGCGTACTCATTACAGGAGAAAGTGGTATTGGTAAAAGTGAAACAGCTCTTGAACTTGTAAGAAGGGGCCATCGTCTTGTAGCAGATGATGCGGTAGAAATCAAACGTGTATCCGGTACAACACTTCTTGGGTCAGCACCAGAAGTCATTCGTCACTTTATTGAAGTACGTGGTATCGGAATTGTAGATGTGAAACAGATTTTTGGGATAGGTTCTGTAAAAGAAATGAAGAATATTGACTTAGTTGTAAAACTTGAGTTATGGGATCAAAAGAAACAGTATGACAGGTTAGGGTTGACAAATGAATATATGGATATTCTAGGTATTAATGTTGTAAGTCATTCTATTCCAATTAGACCAGGTAGAAACCTTGCGATTATTTGTGAAACAGCTGCCATTAACTTTAGACAAAAGAAAATGGGTTATAATGCGGCAGAAGCACTTAATGAGCGTGTTATGAATAACTTACAAAATAATTTTAATAATTAATTCTTCAGGAGGAAAGCGATGTATTACATTGGTGTAGATTTAGGTGGGACAACTATTAAGGCGGGGTTACTTAATAGTGATTATGAGATTATTAAAAAGGTTGTGATTCCAACAGGAGCGGAGCGTTCATCAGAAGAAGTTCTAAGAGATATGGCTATGCTTTGCAGAGAAATTATGCAAGAGCATAACTTAACAGAAGAAGATGTACACTCTATTGGTATTGGTAGTCCGGGGATTGCTTCTCCGATTGAAGGCATTATTCATTATGCAAGTAATCTTAACTTCAACGAAGTAAATGTAAGAAATGAAATTCAAAAATATATTAATTTACCAGTTTACGTAGAAAATGATGCAAACTGTGCAGCCCTTGCAGAAGCAATTTGTGGTGCGGCTAAAGGTGAGAAAGACGTTGTCGTTATGACACTTGGAACAGGTGTAGGCGGCGGTATTATCATTAATGGTAAAGTCTATAGCGGTGCTTTCTGTGGTGGAGGAGAAATTGGACATCATGTGATAGAGATGAATGGTCGTCCATGTGGATGTGGTCGTAAAGGTTGTTTAGAACAATATGCATCTGCTACAGCACTTATTAATGATGCAAAAGCAGCAGCGAAAGCAAATGCTGGAAGTAGCCTTAATGAACTAGTAGAAGATGGTAACTTAGACAATATGACTGCTAAAATTGTATTTGACGCAGCACAAAGTGGTGATGAAGTAGCCGCAGCTGTACTTGACCAATACTTCAGATACGTAGCACACGGTGTAGCTAATATTGTTTATATGCTTCAGCCAAGCACTGTTGTATTAGGTGGTGGTATGAGTGCTCAAAAAGAAAACCTTACAGGTCCAGTTACACAATATGCAGCAGAGGAAATGTGTCCAGGGCTTGAGCTTAGAAATCCAGTTAAAGCAGCTATTCTAGGTAATGATGCAGGTATCATTGGTGCCGCATTAGTAGGAACAACTTTATAAAATACAATGAAATCAAAGCATTAGCTTATGAAGGTGGGGATGAGTTAGTTCATCCCCACCTTAATGCATGATGTTATGAATGAAATAATGGATAAACTTAAAGGGGGCTTACAAATGAATCAAAAAGAACTACTTAAACGTTATGTCATGAAATATAAGTGGTTCTATATATTTGGTGTACTTATTTTATTACTTGTCGACTATATGCAACTTTTTATTCCTAAGATTATAGGAATGGTAACAGACGGGATTAAAGATGGCAGTATGGCATCAGAAGGGATTATTACAATGGTTATGACTTTAATAGGCGTAACTCTTGTGATGGCACTTTCTCGTATAGGTTGGCGTTATTGTATTATAGGTTCATCAAAGAAGATAGAACGTGATTTAAGAGCAGATTTATTTGAGAAATGGGTAGAGTTAGATGCGCAATACTTCAATGCACATAAAACAGGGAATTTAATGGCTTATGCAACGAATGACTTAAATGCCATTCGTATGATGGTAGGACCTGGTGTTATTACCATATTCGATGCGGTCATTATGACATTTCTTGTAATAGGTCAGATGGCTTTTGATATCAGCTTACCCCTTACTTTAGTAGCGATTATTCCAATGCCATTTATTGCATGGGGTAGTTACTATTTTGGTAAGATTATAAAAAGACGTTTTAGAATTAAACAAGAAGCTTTTGCGCTTTTATCAGATAAGGTACAGGAAGCTTTCTCGGGGATTAAGGTTATTAAATCTTTCGTGCAAGAGTATTATGACCTTAAAGATTTTGATGTTATTGCAGAAGATAACTATGATAAGAACTTAAAGCTTGCTAAACTCTCAGCATTTTTAAATCCATTAGTGATTTTCTTAGTAGGTACAAGTTTACTTATTTCTATAGGTTATGGTGGGTATCTCACCATGGTTAATGAAATTACCATTGGTGAATTTGTAGCTTTCAACCAGTACATACTTATGCTAAGTTGGCCAATGCAAGCCATTGCCATGGGTATTAATACCTTTGCACAAGGTTCAGCTTCTGTGAAAAGAATTGATGAAGTTCTTCAAGTACAGGCAGTGGTTCAAGATGAGGAAGGTGCTAAACCACTTGAGCAGGTGGAAGGAGATATTAAGCTTTCTCATTTAAACTTTAACTTCCCAGATAATAACCAACAAGGTCTGATAGATGTAAACTTAGACATTAAAAAAGGTGAAACGCTTGCTATTTTAGGTAGAACAGGTAGTGGTAAATCTACTTTAGTAAACTTACTCCTTAGAATTTATAATGCGCCAGAAGGTTCTATCTATATTGATGGTAAAGACATTATGAAAACAACCGTGCAAAGTGTACGTGAGCATATTGCTTATGTACCACAGGATAATTTCCTTTTCAGTGATACGATTGCCAGCAATATTGCATTTGGAGCGGATCACCTGACTAAAGAGCAGATTGAAGAGGCAGCAAGAAAAGCAGATGTACATGGAAATATTATGGATTTCCCAGAGCAGTATGATACAGTCGTAGGGGAAAGAGGTACAACTTTATCAGGTGGACAAAAACAAAGGGTATCTATAGCAAGAGCGCTTATACTAGATGCACCAATTCTAATTTTAGATGATTCCTTATCTGCTGTTGATACAAAGACAGAAGAACTGATCTTAGAAAACTTAAAAGAAGTACGTGAAGGCAAAACGAATATTATTATTGCACATCGTATTTCAACAGTACGTCATGCAGACCATATTGTAGTTTTAGAAGAAGGTCGTGTGGCTGAGTATGGTAATCATGAATCGCTTCTTGAGATGCAAGGCATTTATGCAGATATGTATGAAAAACAACAGTTAGAAGAAGAACTCAGTGAGGCATAAGAGGAGGAAACAAAATGAAAGATAAAGATAGTAGTCTTATAAAGCGTTTGCTTGCCTATGCAAAACCTTATAAATGGTGGTTCTTACTGGTTTTAATCTTTATGCTTGGAAGTACAGTAGCAGATTTAGCAAAGCCTGTACTCATAGGAAACGCTGTAGACTTATTTACTGAAGGTTATAAAGTACCTTATGTGGAAGATGATAAGGCAAAGGGAACAATAGAATTTGAAGGGCGTAAACTACGTCATTTAGAAGAGACAGAGAATATACAAGAAGTTTCACAGATGCTTCAATATAAGAGTCAGTATTATTGGGTACAGGAAATGAACTTAGAAGATGCTAAGGCAGTTTTAACTATGACACCATCCATGTATCGTAATAGTATTTTAGAGAGCGAAGATAGTCTAACAATTGATGTAAATGGTCATACTTATAAAGGACGTTTATTAGAAAAAGAGGAACTTAAAGTATTAAGAAGTCTTAATCTTAAGCCGCTAGCTATACTTGCAGGTTATTTCTTATTAGTACTTGTAGTAAGTTTTGCTTTCTTATATTTACAAGCCGTAATCTTACAGTATATTGGACAGAAAATTATTTTAGCTATAAGACATGAAATTTATGACAAGATGCTACATTTACCATTTAGATTTTATCATCAAAATCCTATTGGTAAGCTAGTAACAAGAGTAACTAATGATACAGAAACCCTTAATGAAATGTATACCAGCGTTTTAGTCAATTTATTAAAACAGGCACTTTTCCTAATAGGGGTTATGGTCATGATGTTAGCTACAGATGTGAAGACAGCCTTATGTGTTATTGGGCTTGTACCAATTGTTGTTACTGCTACCATCATCTATAAGCGTTTTTCAAGACGTGCGTATCGTGAGATGCGTAATAAGCTTACAGAAATGAATGCCTTCTTATCTGAACATTTATCTGGTATGCGTATTATTCAAATCTTTACACGTGAAAAAGCTAAAGTCAAACAAATGAAGAAGATTAACAATGAACACTTTAAGGCAAATATGAAGGAAATGACAGCTTTCATGCTCTTTAGACCTTTTATTTTCTTCTTATGCTATATAGGTGTAGCACTTGTACTTCTAGTAGGTGGACATAGTGTACTTCAAGGTGCTATGAGTGTAGGAGCACTTATTATTATGACATCTTATACAAAGGATTTCTTTGGGCCTATTGAACAGCTTGCAGAGAATTTCAATGTACTTCAGTCAGCATTAGCTTCAGCTGAGAAAATCTTCACCATTTTAGATGAAGAAAATGAAATTATAGAAGGTACACGTAGCATTGATTCAAATACTTTTAAAGGAGATATTGAATTTAAAAATGTATGGTTTGCCTATGAAGGTGAAGAGTGGATTTTAAGAGATGTTTCTTTCAAAATAGAAGCAGGACAAAAGGTAGCCTTTGTAGGAGCTACAGGAGCAGGTAAAACATCTATTTTAAGCTTAATTTGTCGTTATTATGATATTCAAAAGGGACAAATCTTAATAGATGGTATCGATATTAAGGAGTATGATACAGCAGCACTTAGAAGCCAGGTGGGACAAGTGCTACAGGATGTATTTATGTTTACAGGTGATATTAAAGGGAATATTAGACTAGGAAAAGACAGCATTTCCCAGGAAACTGTCGAAGCAGCAGCGAAACTTGTCAATGCCCATGAGTTTATTAAAAAATTACCACATGGATATGATGAAGAAGTATTAGAAAGAGGTAATAGTCTTTCAACAGGTCAGAGACAGCTTATTTCTTTTGCAAGAGCAGTTGCATATGATCCTAAAATCTTTATTCTAGATGAAGCTACAGCTAATATTGATACAGAAACAGAAAGTCTTATTCAAGATGCTCTTTATAAGATGATGGAAGGACGTACAACTTTAATGGTTGCTCATCGTTTATCAACCATTCAGCATGCAGACAACATTATCGTACTACATAAAGGTAAGATTAGAGAGATGGGTACACATCAGACACTACTTGCCAATAAAGGTATTTATCATCATTTATACCAATTAGCCCTTGAAAGTCAACACATGGCTTAGAGGAAAACTATAGAAATAAGAGGTATACAGAGAGTGGACAATAAATTAGAGCTTCAAATTAAATTAAAAGTAGGAGATGTGCTACGTTATAACTTATGGGTAGCCTACCGCTCTATTGTAAGCAAACTTATGCTTATTCTTGGAGTAGGTCTAACAGGATGGCTTATTTATAAAGTAAGTGTTAATACAGGTAGATTAGATGTATTTATTTCACAAAACATTATATGGATTGTACTAGCTGTATTTATTCTTATAGCAACCCCATTTAAAGTTTGGACTATCACAGCAACACAGATGCAGGCACCTATTTTCTCAGGTGTTTCTAAGTACATTTTTACAAAAGAAAATATTTATATGCAGGTAGGCGAATTAGAAGACACAGTTTCTTGGGATACCTACATTAAAATTGTGGAAACGAATAAAGATTTTAGATTTTTTGTGGATAAAGTTCAGGCACAAATTTTCCCTAAACATAATATGACAGCAGAGCAAGTAACAGTTTTAAAAGCATTGATTAAAGAAGCAAAGGATGAAGCTAGTTATAAGCTCAAATAGAAAGAGGACCAAATGGAAAGATTATTTCATATCTCTACAATTAACAAATACCTAGAGTGGTTTGAAGATGATTGGGATAAAATTAAAGCTTTTAGTGAGAAACATCAAATGGACGGGGTAGAGCTGGGGCTTACCTTGGATTACGATATTAGCCGTATACCGGAAGGAGTTGTAAAAGGTGTACATCTAAGTTTCTATCCCATGTGGTTAGATTTCTGGAAAGGAAACTTAGAAAAAGTTGAACAGATTTTAGGTAGTAAAGAAGCAGTTAGAGCCTATTACGGCGGCGAAGATAAACAAGTAATGATAGATACGTATAAGAAGCAATATGAAAGGGCTAAAACTTTAGGTGCTAAATATATGGTCTTTCATGTGAGTCATGTATGTATTGAAGATTCTTTTACTTGGAAGTTTGATTATACAGATGAAGAAATTATAGATGCAGCTGTAGAACTGTTAAATGAAGTTTTCCCGGCAGATGAAGAAGGGCCATTATTACTTTTCGAGAATTTATGGTGGCCAGGTCTTAATTACTTAGATAAAGAAGTGACACATAAACTTATTAAAGGCGTAAAATACGCACAAAAAGGATTATTAATAGATATTTCACATCTCACCCTTACTAATTTACAAATTGGGACAGAAAAAAGTTGTTACGCGTATATTAAAGAAGTGATTAAGAATTTAGGTGAATTAAAAGACTATATTTATGGCATACATTTGAATAAGACATTACCTAAATATTATATGAGTCAAGACCGTAGCTATTTGTTAGAGCGTTATAGAGAGGCGCAGTCACCAATGCTCAAAAATCGTATTTTGAAACAGCATATTCAAAAACTAGATCCACATCGTCCTTTTGATCATGAAATTGCTAAAAAAATTGTAGAGTGTATTGATCCTAAATTCTGTGTCTATGAAACAAATCCTGCGGATATTTATGAAATGGCCTATTTCTTAAAGCAGCAGAATAAGGCATTAGGTATTCTGTATAAATAAAGATATATTATATTAAACTGTAGTTTAATTATTAAATATTAATAAATATGTATAAAAAGAATAATTAATGTCAAGTAAAT
>JAHLFD010000109.1:0-4258 GCA_018883975.1 Candidatus Niameybacter stercoravium | reverse complement strand
CAGAGAGGTGGAGGGACAGGGCCCTATGAAACCCGGCAACCAGCGTATAGCGGGTGCCAATTCCCACAAGTACATAATGTACTTGTAAGATGAGGATGTATCACTTAGTGATTATGTAGACAGGGCCTCATTCGTGAGGCCTTTATTTTTTTATCTAGATCGCATTTATACATCTTTAAAACAACTTTATTTAAAACAATTTTAAGGAGGATTTTGAAATGGCAAGAAGACTATTCACATCAGAATCAGTAACAGAAGGACATCCAGATAAAATTGCTGACCAGATTTCAGATTCAGTATTAGATGCTATCTATGCACAAGACCCACAGGCGAGAGTTGCATGTGAAACAGCAGTTACAACAGGTCTTGTACTTGTAATGGGAGAGATTACTACAAGTTGCTATGTAGACATCAATAAAATCGCACGTGATACAATTAATGAAATTGGTTATAACAATCCAAACTTTGGTTTTGACGGTAATACATGTGGCGTAATTGTAGCACTTGATGAGCAATCACCAGATATTGCTATGGGGGTTGATACAGCTCTTGAAAATAGAAAAGGTGATTTAACAGAAGAAGGTATTGAAGCTACAGGTGCTGGGGACCAAGGTATGATGTTTGGTTTTGCTTGTAATGAAACACCAGAGCTTATGCCGATGCCAATTTCTCTTGCACACAGACTTACACGTAGACTTACAGAAGTACGTAAAAATGGTACACTTCCTTACCTTCGTCCAGATGGTAAATCACAAGTAACAGTTGAGTATGATGGAGATAAAGTAGTAAGAGTAGATGCAGTTGTTATCTCAACTCAACATGCAGAAGAAATTTCACAAGAACAAATTCATGAAGACATTATGGAACATGTTATTAAACCAGTTATTCCAGCAGAGCTTCTTGATGCAGAAACAAAATATTTCATCAACCCAACAGGCCGTTTCGTAATCGGTGGTCCAGTAGGGGATGCAGGTCTTACAGGACGTAAAATCATCGTAGATACATACGGTGGATATGCAAGCCACGGCGGTGGAGCTTTCTCAGGAAAAGATCCAACAAAAGTAGACCGTTCAGCAGCATACGCAGCAAGATACGTTGCAAAAAACATTGTAGCAGCGGGACTTGCTACAAAATGTGAAATCGAAATTGCTTATGCAATCGGTGTAGCACACCCAGTATCTATCCTTGTAAACACACATGGTACAGGCGTTGTAAGTGATGAAAGACTTGTAGAAATCGTAAGAGAAAACTTCGACCTTCGTCCAGCAGGTATCATTAAAATGCTAGACCTTAGAAGACCAATCTACAAACAAACAGCTGCATACGGACATTTCGGTCGTACAGATGTATGTCTTCCATGGGAACAAACAGACAAAGTAGAAGCACTTAAAGCTGCTATTCAATAAAGTTATTTCATAAAAGGCTTGCCCAAAAGGGCAAGTCTTTTTATCATAGAAGTATCATCATAATAAAAAGGAGCATACATGAAGACAGTCAAGATTACCAGAAGAAAAAAAGTTTCCAGTAAAGTCATGTACAGAGTACTGTATATTCTACCTTTGGCAATGTTGCTTTATGCATTTTTGACTACCAACTTAAGCGAGCTTTCGCAAGGGTTTCAAATTATTTTAAAATCAAATGATGTACTTCTTACAGATTATTTAGCTTTAGCAGGAGTAGGACCTACTCTAGTGAATGCAGCTTTAGTATTACTTATTAATTTATGGTTAATAAAAAAGTTAGATTTAAAGCCTAATGGGATTATTATTGCAGCTTTATTCCTATTAGCAGGGTTTAGTTTTATGGGGAAAAATATCTTTAATATATGGCCTTTTTATTTTGGGGGCTTTATATATAGTAGATATCATCAGATTCCTTATAAGAACGTTGTATTAATTAATATGTTTTCTACAGCCTTTAGTCCAATCAGTAGCCTTATTGCAGGGGCTATGTCTGACCATTTAATACTCGTGATAGTGATGAATGCTGTAGTTGGTGGATTTATTGGCTTTATTATGCCAACTATTTCTGCCCATATACTTACTTTCCATTCAGGGTACAATCTTTATAATATGGGTACAGCGGCAGGCTTTGTAGGGATGCTTGTTTATTCCATTTTAGATGTCTCTAAAGTGAATATTGAGGCGAACAGTCTTTTATTGCAAGAAAACAATCCAGCTGTTATTATCTTTTTTGTTTTATATAGTATCACTTTAATTATACTGGGCTGGCGGATTAATGAACGAAGTTTTAAAGGCTACAGAGATGTTATGAAGCATACAGGACGCCTTGTTACAGATGTGATAAAACATGATGGCTTTGGGCTAAGTATTATGAACATGGGTATATTAGGGCTTTTAAGTATTGCCTTTGTCCTTGTAGTAGGCGGCGTTATGAATGGACCAACCATAGCAGCTGTCCTAGCTGTAATGGGATTTGGAAGTTTTGGTAAGCATCCTAAAAATACATGGCCTATTGTATTAGGTGTATGTTTAGGGTGGGTTATGTTTGGTATTGATAAGCCTATTTCTACATTAGTCATGTCAGCTTTGTTTGGGACAACACTTGCACCTGTTGCTGGTGAGTTTGGCGCGCTATGGGGTATTATAGCAGGGATGCTCCATATGGCCTTTGTTGTCAATATAGGAGCTATGCATGGTGGACTTATGCTTTATAACAATGGATTATCTGGTGGTATTGTAGCAGCTGTTTTAATCCCTTTGATTGATGCATTTAAAAAGGAGAAGAAGAATGAGACATGAGATAAAAAAAATAGCTAAGATGGTGGATGAGTTAACAACATTTTTTATGGAGCATCATCCAAAGAGCTTGAATATAAAAATTAATGACTTGCCAGATCGAGAAGTTATTACAGTAGAAGCTGAGGCATTAGATCATATAGAAGAATGTATTAATAATTTAAAACAGTTTTTAAGCTATCCAAGAGAGCGCGAGATGGAAGAGTATTACTGGGAGTTAGCCGGTGAGACAGACAGCTCAGAAGAACTTGGACTAGTAGGAACAATGATAGATGAAGCTACGATTGGGTATGATGAAGAGAAGGTTGTGATTGAACTCATTCGTAATAAATGAAAAGGTGAGTAGAGATGGAAGAACAATTAGTAGTAGAGGGCATTGTAGAAGATATTATTTATCAAAATGAAGAAAATGGCTATACAGTTTGTACCATTGAATATGAAGGTGAAGAAGTATCTTGTGTAGGCATGATGCTAGGTGTTCATCCTGGTGAAGAGGTACGTATTGTGGGGGAATGGACCACACATCCTATATACGGCAGACAGCTTAAGGTAGATACCTTTGATAAAAGTATTCCAAAGACTGTACAGGGGATTGAAAGGTATTTAGCTTCAGGTGCAATCAAAGGTATTGGGCCAAAGACAGCACGTAAAATTGTTAAGCACTTTGGTCTAGATACTTTTAGAATTATAGAAAGTGAACCTACAGTGCTTTCTCAAATCCAAGGAATTAGCGAGAAAAAGGCAAAGGAAATTAGCGAAGTCTTTAGAGCGCAGCATGAGCTAAGGACAGCCATGATGGTTCTTCAAGAGTTTGGCATTACACCAACTTATGCCATTAAGATTTATAAACGCTACAAAGATCAGACGGTAGAAGTGATTAAGACTAATCCTTATAGATTAGCAGAGGATATCTTTGGTATAGGCTTTAAAAAGGCCGATGAAATTGCTATGCAGATTGGTATTGCGCGCAATGACCCACAACGTATTAAGACAGGTGTATTATACCTCCTTAATAATGCTTCTTTAGAAGGACATACTTATTTACCACGTGATCTACTTATTGGGCGTGCAAGAGAATTGCTCACGGTGCCAGAAGAAGCCATTATGCTTATTGAGAATGCTTTAGAGGAGCTGAGTATACAACGTACAATTATTGTCAAGAATTATGATAATAGGATTTGTGTATTCCTTAAGTACTTATTTGAAAGGGAATTGCAGATTGCACGTAAGCTTATTGATTTAGCAGCTCTTTATGAAAAGGATATGCCTTTTGACTTTGAAAGAGAGCTGAAGCAGACAGAGAAAGAACTTGAAATTAAGCTAGTAGAAGAACAAAGAGAGGCAGTAAGACATGTCCTTCTTAATGGGGTAACCATCCTAACGGGGGGGCCAGGTACAGGTAAAACTACAACCATTAAAGCTATTTTGCATATGCTAGAGAAGGCTGGTGAGGATGTACTTCTTGCAGCGCCTACAGGAAGAGCTGCAAAGCGTATGAG
>JAHLFD010000108.1:0-15078 GCA_018883975.1 Candidatus Niameybacter stercoravium | reverse complement strand
AATGATAATGCGTAGCTGGACTAAAATATAAGTAGTATAAGGAGTGCATATAAATAGTAATATTGAAGGTGCTATTGCACGACTTAATAGTTTAGGAGAACAGTTTGACTTTAAGATTACTAATGACAGAAGAAGCGGTCAGAATTTAAATGCTTTAGCACCAAGTACGGTGATAGAACAAATTTAACACTATTTGAATAACCTTGAAGGATGTGACAAAATGGAAATTAAATGCACGAAGGAAGAATTTAAAGTTTTACTTGATTTAGTTTATGCAGGAAATCTACTTATAAATGGCATGCGTGAAGTGGATGAGCGTATCGCACCTCATGCAGAAATGGAACAAAAAATCTTTGCTATGGCAAAAGAGTTTGGCCTTGAAGATTGCATTGAGTTTGATGAGGAATTTAAAGAGTATATGCCAACAAGAGCTTATGAAAACAGCGAAATCAATGACTATATTGATGCCTACGAAGATAAAGTGTTCTGGGAAGAGCTTGTAGTACGTATGGCAAGAAGACAAGCTCTTAACGAGCTTGGTGATGAAAATCCAGATATGACTAATGCGGAACTAAGAAATAGACAGATTGAACTTGAAGAATACTATGAAGATGAATTTATCGAAAATGGTATTTATCATTTAAAATGGATTAAACCAGAGATTCAATCAGAAGAAGAAGCTAAAGCAAAAGCTAAAAGGGAACAATAAAAATAAGGGAGATAGATTATGTATATCTATCTCCCTTATTTTTATTTAAGAATAGTAATATATTTATTTTTATCAACAGTTACATTTTTATGTTGCATAAAGTAGTCAATGATGATCTCAGGCATTTCTACAAGAATTTCTTTAACAACTTTACACGCAGGGTACATATCATAGCCACCTACACCGCTGTAACGGTAATTGTTCATAGCAAGTGTAAGGGTATCGTTAGAGCCTACTTCTTTGCCATTTAGACTCATGGCTACTACACGTTCACCGACTGGTTTAGTAAGGTCGAAAGTATAGTAAAGTGGTGCGAAGTAATCATAGTTATAGTGAGATACTTTAGGCTTAAGGAATTTATCAGATACTGAAATCTCGCCATTTTCTATGTGGAAGTAGCTTGCACTATTCTCAAGGGCTGCTTTCACAACAGAACCTGTTACTTCAAGTACAGCTAAAGTATTTGGGAAGATGTAAGTAGATACAATATCACGTACAGTTACTTCTTTGTTGAATCCTTTTACACTATTAGCAAAAGATGTGCAGGCAATATCAGCACCACTTCTTTCTAATTGCACTTGATTGATAAAGTTGGCAAGGTATGTGCCATTTAAAGCCATCTCTAAGTGGTTACCAGGTACAAGTTCTGTATCTAGGAAACCAACAGGTTCATCAAGCCATGTTTGGAGTGCAGATTCAAGAGGCATAAGCTCATCGTAAAGTGCTTTGTTATAAGTAAGGCCTGTAGATACTAGTTTAGAAGTGCTTGTGATTAGGCCTTCTTCGCTTACTGTTACATCTACCTCGGCAAATTGTGTACCGTACTGAGGTGTTTGAACAATATGAGTACCTGCAATGTCTTTGTCTGCAAGTGCAATATGTTGATGACCTGTAAGAAGTACATCAAAATCAAAAGCTTCGCAGATCGCATAAGCTAAGTTCTCTTTAGAATCACTAAGTTTACGATTTGTTTCAAGGTCATATTCAATACCACCATGGTAAATACCGATTAAAAGGTCTACCTCGCCTCTAAGCGCTTCATAAGAAGGGCGAATGCTATCAAGCGTAGCACTTACAGTAAAGTTTTTAAGGTTTTCAGGTTTTTCCCATACAGGAATGAACTCTGTGCTTACGCCAATAACCCCTACTTTAAGGCCGTTTTCAAGTGTATGAATAGCATGTTGCTTAATTGGAAGTTGATTAAGTTTATCCTCTACGTTGGCACAAAGGCATTTTGCATCGATATAATCAAGGTAGCTTTTTAAATAATCATAGCCATAGTTAAAATCATGGTTACCTAAAGTAATGTAATCATAGCCTGCTTTATTCATTACTTCAGCAATTGGATTTTTTGGAAGGCCTAAACGACTCATATAAGTTGTAAATGGAGAGCCTTGGATTGTGTCGCCACCATCGATAACAAGTGTGTTTCCGTCCTTTTTAAATTGCTCCATCATGCACAGGAAGCCTTGTGGTTTTAACTCCTGATCTCTATAATCTGTTGGATAAACATATCCATGAACGTCAGATGTAAAATAAATTTTCAAGTTTTTCATATCAAGCACCTCATTATATTTTAACAATACTTTGTATTATAGCAGTAAACGTTATAACAGGCTATCATTAGCATATGATTTTAAGCTTAGAATTATTGTAAAAAGTAAGATTTAATATATCAGACTAGTCTGATATAATGGAAAGAGTTCAAGTAAGAAGTAAGGGAGGTATGAAATGATAGAAGTTACACATTTAAATAAAACTTTCACGCGCTCAGTTAAACAGGGAAAGAAAGTCAAAAAAGAAACTTTTTATGCAGTAGACGATATAAGTTTTCAGGTAAATAAAGGGGAAATCTATGGCATATTAGGGCCAAATGGAGCTGGAAAAACCACGCTGTTACGTATGCTAGCAGGTATTTTGACACCTACAAGTGGGACTATTAAGATAGCAGGAAGAGATTATAGGGAAGATAAGAATAATGCAAAACAACTTATAGGCTACTTATCAGGAAATACTAAGCTGTATGGTAGATTATCCCCTAGAGAAATCCTCGAGATTTTTGGTGGATTGTATGAAATGAAGCCGGAGGAAGTTAGGAAGAGAACAGAAGAGATTATTAAACTCCTTCATATGGAGAGCTTTGTAGATAATCGTATTGAGCGTCTTTCCACAGGACAAACACAAAGAGCCTCTATTGCAAGGTGCCTTATCCATTCGCCGCAGCTTTATATTTTTGATGAACCGACTTTAGGGCTAGATGTTTTAAGTAGCCAAACTATTATTGATTTTATGAAAGAGGAAAAGCAGCGTGGCAAAACAGTCATCTATTCCACACACTATATGGAAGAAGCCCAGACATTATGTGATAAGATTCTTATGATGCATGAAGGAAAAGTAGTAGCTTGTGATACAAGTGACGCCCTTAAAGAAAGGACTCAAACAGACAATTTGCGTGATGCTTTTATCAGCCTAGTAGGAAGGGAGATAAAAGAACGATGAGACGAGCTATTATTAAGCAAATTTTTAAGAAAGAGATTAAAGAAATCTTTAGGGATAAAAAGACTATTTTTATGATGGTTATATTGCCTATTTTACTTTATCCAGTTGTAATGCTGCTCTTATCTCAAGTTATGATGTATAGCATGAATCAGAATGCAAGGGATGTCTATAAAATAGCGGTAGATAAGGGGCAGTTTCATGATGATATTTTAGAAAATATCCTTAAAAAGGGTGACTATGAAAAGATAGAGTTTATAGAAGTTAATAATAAAGATAAAGCTCTTCAGGAGGAAGAAATAGATGCTTATATCGAAATGGAGCAGCAAGGAAAAGAGCAACTGAGCTATAAGGTCTATATGAACTCAGCTATAGATAGGTCTAGTAATGCAGGTTATAAAATAGAAAATCTACTTAGGGATTATAAGGCAGAACTTATTAGAATGAACTTGATAGAAGCAGGACTTGACC
This sequence comes from Candidatus Niameybacter stercoravium, assembly GCA_018883975.1. Taxonomy (GTDB): domain Bacteria; phylum Bacillota; class Clostridia; order Lachnospirales; family Cellulosilyticaceae; genus Zhenhengia; species Zhenhengia stercoravium. Next base: position 11,402 of record JAHLFD010000108.1, on the reverse strand, counting down.
CAGAAGCAGTTCTAGAACCCATTGTATATGAGCAAGTTGATACAGCTCCAAATGAACAAAAAGCAGGACAGATCATTGCCATGATCCTTCCACTTATTTTAGTTATAGGGATACTCTTAGGAGCACTTTACCCAGCTATTGATGTGATGGCAGGGGAAAAGGAAAGAGGGACTATTGAAACCCTTTTGACACTGCCTGTAGCCAATATGGAACTAATCGTAGGAAAGTTTTTAGCGGTAGCAGTAGTGTCTATTATGAGTGCATTGCTCAATATTATTTCTATTGTAGCGAGCTGTATACTTATGGTAGTTAATATAGATAGCCAAAATGTATTAGGTGAAATGAGCTTTGATTTCAGTAAATTTATAGGACCATTTATGATAACACTGATCTGTGTACTTTTATTTGCACTTATTGTAACGGCAGTCAGTATGTGTGTATGTGGCATGGCTAAAAGTTTTAAGGAAGCGCAGAATTATGCTACGCCCCTTATGCTTATTTTAATGCTACCTTCTTATGCGTCTATGATTCCAAGCCTAGAGCTTAATATGGCAACAGCTAGCATCCCTGTTGTCAATATTGCCCTACTTATTAAGAGCGTACTTACTTTCCAGTATGACTTAGGGGCAATGGCTATGGTTCTTTTGTCCAATGTAGGTTTTCTTATTCTAGCTTTAGTGTTACTTGCCAAAATGTTTGACTCGGAAGAAATATTATTTGGTAGCGGAAAAGAATTTGCTTTATTACAAAGGCGTTATAATATCGAGAAAGGAAGTTTGCCAACACCAAGTGACAGTTTGATAATTTATGTGGTTGCCTTACTGGGTATGATTTATGTAGGCAGTATTATTCAAATGAAGTTAGGCTTTCTTGGGCTAGCCCTGACGCAGATTTTATTGGTAGCCCTTCCTGTGTTATTTGGCTGGTATTTAAAAACAGATTTTAAACGTGCCTTTTCACTTTATAGACCAAGGCTTGTGCATGTTATAGGAGCATTGGTATTTTGGATAGGGTTATTCTTTATTTCAAATGGCATTGCTAACTTGCTTATGCCACTGGCTTCCTATAATCAAGAAGTAAATAACCAGCTTACAGAAGCCCTTATGCATGATAACTTATGGATTAATCTTTTAGTTGTAGCAGTTATGCCAGCTATATGTGAAGAGATGCTTTTTAGAGGTATGATTTATAAAGGTTTAGAAAATAAAGGTAGGTCACCTAAACGTGCTATCCTTTTAAGTGGTATACTATTTGGGTTAATGCATATGGATTTTATTCGTATGATTCCTACAGCTATATTAGGGATAGGATTTGCTTACGTACTTTATAAGAGTGGCTCCATTTTCTTGTGTATGCTCATGCACCTTTTCAATAATGGGATTATTGTGTTAGTGCAGCACCTTACTATGCATAAGACAGAAGTTGTAAGTGTGGTAGATGAAATGTTAATGATGACAAGCATAATCTATATTATAATAGGAGTAGTCCCTTTTATAATAGGGCTATTACTACTTAAACAAAATAAAAATAGAAATAGATAGAAGGAATGAAAAATGGGTTTAATTAAAACAAAACAACAAATAGAAGGCATTATAGAAAGTGCAAACATTAATACAGCAGTTTTAGATCATGTAGCAGCACATATTAAAGCTGGTATGACAACAGAAGATATTAATAAACTTGTACATGGCTTTACAGTAGCACATGGAGCTATTCCAGCGCCACTTAACTACTGTGGTTTTCCAAAGAGTGTATGTACTTCTATTAATCATGAAGTATGTCATGGTATTCCAAGTAAAGATGTTGTCCTTAAAGATGGTGATATTATCAATGTAGATGTATCTACTATTTACAAAGGATACTTCTCTGATGCTTCTCGTATGTTTATGATTGGTGAGGTAAGTGAGGAAGCTAGAAGACTTGTAGAAGTAACACGTGAGTGTATGCAAAAAGGTATAGAGACTGTTAAGCCAAACGCTTACTTAGGTGATATTGGTGCAGCTATTTTAGCGCATGCTAGAGCAAATGGCTATAGCGTAGTAAGAGAAATTGGAGGGCATGGTATAGGCTTAGAATTCCATGAGGACCCTTATGTAAGCCATGTAAGCCGTGCGGGTACAGGTATTAGACTTGAGCCAGGTATGATTTTTACCATTGAACCGATGGTGAATATAGGGACAGCACGTGTAAGAGAAGATAAGAAAAATGGCTGGACCATTTATACAGCAGATAATAAACTCTCTGCACAATGGGAAAGTATGGTACTTGTAACAGAGGATGGATACAAAATTTTAACTTGCTAATAAATAGAAACCCTGTGGACTCATGAAGAGTGAGTTTACAGGGCTTTTTTGTGCCCTTTCTGACTTATTTACATAGAATGGATAGGAGGTGAAAAACTATAACGAGGTGAAAGGAGTGAAAAGGTGATTCAATTAGTACTTATTAGACATGGAGAAAGTATGTGGAATCAGCAAAATAAATTTACAGGCTGGACAGATGTAGAACTCTCAGAAAATGGTCTTATAGAAGCAAGAAAAGCAGGGATTGTTCTGAAACAACATGGTTTTACTTTTGATGAGGCTTATACATCTATGTTAAAGCGCGCTATCCGCACCTTATGGATTATTTTGCATGAAATGGATTTAATGTGGATTCCTGTGCAGAAGTCCTGGAGGCTCAATGAGCGGCACTATGGTATGCTTCAAGGACTTAATAAGCAGGAGACCATAGATAAATATGGCGAGCAGCAGGTGCATGAGTGGAGGCGTTTTGTAAATATTAGTCCGCCACCGCTTACTACAGAAGATCCCAGATACCCAGGGAATGATATAAAATATCAGGGACTTACCAAAGAGGAACTTCCTCTTACGGAGAATCTGGCAGATACAGAAAAACGTGTACTAGAGGAATGGGAAGCGCATATTTTACCTAGTCTTAAAGCAGGTAAAAAGATTATTATATCTGCACATGGTAATACTTTAAGAGCGCTAGTCAGATACTTAGATAATCTTTCAAGTGATGGCGTAGCCAATCTTAATATCCCTACAGGAACGCCTTTAATTTATGAATTTGATGAAGCTTTACAGCCTATCAGACACTATTATTTGTCTATAGAAGGCGAATTGCCACCTAGTACTGTGCAGAAGTATGTACAGGATAACTTGCTATAAAGTAATTTATTAAACAAAAAAGCTGATGCTAGCCTTCCAGTGTAGGAGAGTAGCATCAGCTCTTTTAGTGTTATTTTATTAAGCTGATTGATCGAATTGGCTGTTATAAAGATCAGCATAAAGGCCACCTTGGCTAAGGAGCTCTTCATGGGTACCTTGTTCCACAACAGTACCAGCTTTCATAACAAGAATCTTATCAGCATCTTTAATAGTTGAAAGTCTATGGGCAATAACAAAGTTTGTACGGCCTTCCATAAGACGTGTCATAGCATTTTGAATATAACTTTCTGTACGTGTATCTACACTACTTGTTGCTTCATCTAGAATAAGAATAGCAGGGTTAGCAAGGATAGCACGCGCAATAGTAAGAAGTTGTTTCTGACCTTGAGAAATGTTAGAAGCCTCTTCGTTAAGGATAGTATCATAGCCTTGAGGTAATGTACGAATAAAGTGGTCTGCATGAGCAGCTTTAGCAGCAGTGACTACATCTTCAAAGGTAGCACCTTCCTTACCATAAGCAATGTTATCCTTAATGGTACCTTTAAAGAGCCAGGTATCTTGGAGTACCATACCAAATAAATTACGAAGCTCTTCACGCGTTAAATCTGTAATATCCACACCATCTATTTTAATCTTACCACCATTCACTTCATAGAAGCGCATAAGTAGGTTAATAAGTGTAGTCTTACCAGCACCAGTAGGACCTACAATAGCAATGGTCTGACCAGGTTTTACATCAATATTCATATCTTTCATAAGAAGGTGGTCTTCTTCATAGCCGAAGGCAACATGTTCAAATGTTACACTACCTCTAGGCTTTTCAATATGAGCAGGGTTTTGAGTTTCTGGCACAGCTTCTTGTTCGTCTAATACTTCAAATACCCTTTCAGCAGAAGCTACAGTAGATTGAAGGATATTAGCAATGTTAGCAAGCTGATTGATAGGTTGAGTAAACTGTCTAGAATACTGAATGAAAGCTTGGATATCACCAATTAAGAGACGTCCTGTAACAGCAAGAAGTCCACCAACTACTGCGATAACCACATAGCCAAGGTTGTTAACGAGGCCCATAAGTGGCATAACAAGACCAGACATAAACTGAGCTTTCCAACCTGATTCATAAAGTTCATCATTAATTTTAATAAAAGTGTCCACGGATTCTTTTTCATGTCCGAAAGCTTTTACAACGCGGTGCCCCGTATACATTTCTTCAATATGACCATTTAAAGCCCCTAGTGCATTTTGTTGACCTGAGAAGTATTTCTGAGATCTTCCAATAATAGGTCTAATGACAAAGATACCTAGAGGTAAAGTAATTAAAATGACAACTGTAAGAAGTGTACTAATACTGAACATCATAACCGTTACACCAATGAGGGTAACAGCAGAAGTAATAAGCTGTGTAATACTTTGTTGAAGGGTATTACTAATATTATCCACGTCATTTGTAATGGTACTTAAAACATCACCATGAGGATGGCTGTCAAAGTATTTCAGTGGAAGACGTGCAAGTTTAGCATTCACATCTTTACGGAGTGTAAAGACTGTACTTTGGGCTACACCTGCCATAAGGTATTGCTGTAAATAGCTAAAGAGAGCACTTAAAATATAGAATCCAGCAAGTAGCATAAGTATTTTACTAAGAGCAGTAAAGTCTATGCCGCCAGTTCCCTGAGTCATTCTAGCCACACCTTCTACAATAGTATTAGTGGCATTACCTAGTATTTTAGGACTGATAACAGCAAATAAAGTACTAAGACCAGCAAGGACAAAAATAAGTATGAGCCTTGGAAACATAGGCTTTAAATAACTTAAAAGACGTTTCATAGAGCCCTTGAAATCTTTAGCTTTAGCGCCACCTAGAACCATACCATGGCCCATAGGACCACCATGACCACCAGGGCCGCCTGGACGTTTTGGCTTATTTTCCATTTTCAATCTCCTCCTTTGAAAGCTGAGATAGTGCAATTTCTTTGTAGACATCGCAAGTATTAAGAAGCTCTTTGTGTGTACCTTGGCCTACAATTTTGCCATCATAAAGTACAATGATTTCATCTGCGTCCATAATAGTACTTACGCGTTGAGCTACAAGGATAACAGCGGAGTTAGTTGTTTCATGCTTAAGGGCTTTTCTAAGTTTAGCATCTGTCTTAAAGTCAAGAGCAGAGAAACTATCATCAAAAATATAGATTTCAGGCTTACGAATGAGGGCACGTGCAATACAAAGACGTTGCTTCTGACCACCAGACACATTAGAACCACCTTGGGCAATATAGCTGTCTAGGCCATCTTCCATTTCGGATACGAAGTCACGTGCTTGCGCTACTTCAAGAGCCTGCCAGATTTCTTCATCTGTAGCATCTTCTTTACCATATTTCATATTGTCACGAATTGTACCATTAAAAAGAATAGCCTTCTGTGGTACAAGCCCAATTTTTTTGCGAAGCTGCGCCTGAGTCATATCTTTGACGTCTATGCCATCTACTAATAGTTGACCGGATGTGACATCATAAAATCTTGGAATAAGACTGATAAGTGTAGATTTACCAGAACCTGTACCACCGATAATAGCCGTTGTCTTTCCAGGTTTTGTATCAAAGGTAATATGTGATAAAGCAGGCTCTTCACTATTAGGATATGAGAAGGTCACATCTTTAAAAGTAACTTCGCCATGTATCTTACAATCTACATCACCAGATACTATATCTTGAATCTCAAAAGGTGTTTCAAGTACTTCATTAATACGTTCAGCAGAAGCAGCGGCTCTTGGAATAAGCACGAACATCATGGTCACCATTACAAGGGCCATCATAATTTGCATAACGTATTGGATAAAGGCAATAAGGCTACCTACTTCAAAGGCACCAGCCTGAATACGAATACCACCGAACCAGATAATGGCTACAGAAGTTAAGTTCATAATAATCATCATACTAGGCATAAGAACAGCCATAATTTTGTTAACCTTGATGGCTGTCTGCATAAGGTCACTATTAGCGTCATCAAAACGTTTTTGTTCATAAGGTACTTTGTTAAAAGCACGAATAACACGAATACCTGTTAAATTCTCACGTAATACTAAATTAAGTTTATCAAGCTTTACTTGCATAGATTTAAAAAGAGGCATACCAGAACGTGCTACAAGTAAGATGACTACTACTAAAATAGGAATTGAAATGAGTAGAACAACAGAAAGCTCTAAGTTAGTAGAAAGAGCCATAATAAGTCCACCAATAACCATTAAAGGTGCAGTTACCATCATACGTAAGGACATAAGTACAACTTGCTGAACTTGTGTAATATCGTTAGTAGTACGGGTAATAAGAGAAGAAGTCCCCAGTGTATTAAATTCACCTAGTGAGAAAGACTCCACTTTAATGAATAAATCCTTTCTCAGGTCACGGCTAAAGCCCATAGCCACCTTAGCAGAGTTAAGGTTGGCAAATACCGTTAAGGCACTTCCTATAAGGGCTACAAGAAGCATTAATAGACCTACGCGTAGAATATAGCCTGTATCTCCTGTACCAATACCTACGTCTACGATTTTAGACATAAGTGCGGGTAGGAAAAGGTTAGCAATAGTTTGTAAAAAAAGTAATAATAAAGTTAAGAGTGCAGCACCTAAATAAGGTTTTAAATACTTAGCTAGTCTAAACAATTTTTATTCATCTCCTTTCGACTCAGCGTCTACTAAATTTTGGCGTACCTGCATAAGCAAGCGCTTAAGAATGATTTTCTCTTCTATGCTAAAGTTTTCAGTGTAAAGAGCTTCTTGACCATCATGAATTAGTTTTAACTCCTCACATACAGAATATCCTTTATCAGTTAGGAAAATTCTACATACACGTTTATCCTCGGTATCACAGGCTTTGCGAAGAAGGCCACCACGCTCTAGGCGCTTAATAGCCATGGTAATGGTTGAAGCTTTCACTTGAAGCTTTTCAGCTAAAGTGGCCTGACTTACTCCGTTTTCATGATAAAGACAAAGTAAGAGTCTAGGTTGCCCAGGGTAAAGGCCATACTTTTCAAGAATAGGATGGCTTTGGCTAAAACTAAGGCGTGCGATTTCAAAAATTAAATGATTAATGGTATCTGAAGCAGACATAATAGCCTCCTTTGAAAATAGTTAGTCAACTAACTATATATCGAAATCATGAGAAAATCAATGAATAAAATATGAACAAAAAATGAAATTTGTTTTTAAAACTAAAAGAAGAGAAGGATTAATTATGGCTATAATTGGATAATAGGGATAGTTGTAATAGTGTATAATATTTGATATACTTAGAGTTAGCGTTTTATTAGACAATGACAGGATATAATATCAATTATCTATATACATAACATAGAAAGAAGAAGGTGAAGATTTTGAAGAACTTAGTAGAGAAAATTTTTGGGACTCATTCACAACGTGAGCTCAAAAGAATAGAGCCAATCGTAGCTAAAATCGAGTCTTATGATGAGGCAATGCAAAAGCTTACAGATGATGAGCTTAAAGCTAAGACAGGGGAATTTAAAGAACGTTTAGCAAAAGGCGAAACATTAGACGATATTTTACCAGAAGCTTATGCTGTATGTCGTGAAGCAAGCTGGCGTGTACTTGGTATGAAACACTTTAGAGTACAGCTTGTAGGTGGAGTTATTCTTCATAATGGACGTATTGCAGAGATGAGAACAGGGGAAGGTAAAACATTAGTTGCTACACTTCCATCATACTTAAATGCCCTTACAGGTAAAGGTGTACACGTTGTTACAGTAAATGATTACCTTGCACATCGTGACGCTGAAGAAATGGGTAAACTTCATAATTTCCTTGGTCTTTCAGTAGGTTGTATTTTAAGTGGTATGGAAAATGATGAAAGACGCGAGGCTTACAACTGTGATATTACTTACGGTACAAACAATGAATTTGGTTTCGATTACCTTCGTGATAACATGGTACTTTATGCAGAGCAAATGGTTCAAAGAGAACTTAACTATGCCTTAATCGATGAGGTTGACTCTGTTCTTATTGACGAGGCTCGTACACCTCTTATTATTTCTGGTAGTGGTTCAAAATCTACTCATCTTTATAAAGCAGCAGATATCTTCGTAAGACGCCTTAAAAAAGGTCAGCTTCTTGGGGAAGAAAGTGCTATGGCATCTCTTATGCGTGAAGAAATTGAAGAAGAGGGAGATTTCATCGTTAACGAGAAAGAAAGAAATGTTACACTTACTGCTGATGGGGTAAGAAAAGCAGAACAATACTTTGGTGTTGAGAATTTAGCAGATCCAGACAACATGGAAATTCAACATCATATTAACATTGCTCTTAAAGCACATAACTTAATGCATCTTGAAAAAGACTACATTGTAGATGAAAAAGGTGAAATCGTAATTGTAGACGAATTTACAGGTCGTCTTATGGATGGACGTCGTTATTCAGATGGTCTTCACCAAGCTATTGAAGCTAAAGAAGGCGTTGAAGTTAAAAAGGAAAGTCAAACGCTTGCAACTATTACATTCCAAAACTACTTCAACAAATACAATAAAAAAGCTGGTATGACAGGTACAGCTTTAACAGAAGAAGGCGAATTTAGAGATATTTATGGAATGGACGTTATCGTTATTCCTACTAATAGACCAATTCAACGTGTGGACTATCCAGATATGGTATTCAAAACAGAAGATGCAAAATTTGCAGCTGTTATTGAAGATATTAAAGAAGCACATGCAAAAGGACAACCAGTTCTTGTTGGTACAGTAACTATTGATACATCAGAACATCTTAGCAAACTCCTTAAAAAAGAAGGCATTAGACATCAAGTACTTAATGCGAAATACCATGCAAAAGAGGCAGAAATCATCTCTGAGGCAGGTAAAAAAGGTGCTGTAACAATCGCAACAAATATGGCTGGTCGTGGTACAGATATTAAACTTGAAGAAGGCGTACAAGAACTTGGTGGTCTTAAAATCATCGGTACAGAACGTCATGAATCAAGACGTATTGATAATCAGCTTCGTGGTCGTGCAGGGCGTCAAGGTGACCCAGGTGCATCAAGATTCTACTTAGCACTTGAAGATGACCTTATGCGTTTATTCGTACCAGAAACAACAATGAAAATGTTTGATGCACTTGGCCTTCCAGATGATGAGCCAATTGAACATAAAATCCTTTCAAAAGCAATTGAAAGAGCTCAAACTAAAGTAGAAAGCAATAACTTTGGTATTCGTAAACATCTTCTTGAGTATGATAAAATTATGAATGATCAAAGAGAAGTTATCTATGGGGAACGTTTCAAAGTACTTAAAAATGAAAACCTTAGAGATAACGTTTTAACAATGGCTAAAAATACTATTACTAAAGCTGTAACAAATGCTACAAATGGTATTGAATATGCAGAAGACTGGAATCTTGCAGCAATGATGGATCACCTTTCTACAATTATCCCATTTGAAGAAGTAGAATTCACAAAAGAAGAGCAACAAAACCTTAGTGCAGATTCTCTTATCGACCTTCTTTACAGCAAAGCTGTAGAGCTTTATGAAGCTAAAGAAGCTGAACTTGGCGAACAACTTCGTGAAATCGAACGTGTTATCATGCTTAAAGTAATCGATCAAAAATGGATGGATCACTTAGATAATATGGATCAAATGCGTCAAGGTATTAACCTCCAAGCATATGGTCAACGTGACCCACTTATTGAATACCGTTTCTTAAGCTTTGATATTTTCGAAGAAATGACAGAAAACATTCAAGAAGAAACTGTAAAAGCACTCTTCCACATTCGTGTACAACCTCATCAAGAAATTAAACGTGAAGCAGTTGTAAAAGTTACAGCTACAAATCATAAAGATGAGAGTTTAGGTGCTCAGCCAGTAGTGAAAAAAGAAAAAGTAGGGCGTAATGATTTATGTCCATGTGGTAGTGGTAAAAAATACAAACAATGTTGTGGACAACATGAATAGATAAAATGAAAAAGGAGTCAATAAGATCAATCTTATCTTATTGACTCTTTTTGTGCGTTTCTTTTTGTGCGTCTAACATAATGTCTACATGCTTTTTATTATATTATATAATATAAATATAGCGTTATTTAAGAAAATAGGTATAATAAAAGAGACTAGGCATTTGAGACACCATTGTGATAAAGGAGAAAGAAGATGTTTAAAATTGCGGTATGTGATGATGAGCAGGCAATTTGTTCATACATCGAAGAGGTCATTTTAGAGTATCAAAGAGAAAGCTATTTAGAGATAGAAGTAGAAGTATTTTATTCTGGTGAGGATTTATGTAGAGTTATAGATCATCAGGAACGCTTCGATTTAATTTTTTTAGATATTGAAATGAAGTTAATAAATGGCATTGAAGTAGGAAAAAAGATTAGACAAGAATTAGATGATTATGTGACTAAAATAGTCTTTGTATCAGGAACAGAATCTTACTATAAGCAACTATTTAATGTACAGCCTCTAAACTTTATTTCTAAGCCTATACAACCATCTAGAGTAACAGAAAACATTCGGTTGGCTATGAAGCTTTCTAATAAGTTAGATGGGCTATTTAGATATAAAAAGAAACATGAAAGTTATCAAATTCATGTAAAAGATATTCTTTATTTTGAAAGTATGGGAAGACAAATCAGAATGGTAACAATAGATGGAGAAGATCAATTTTATGGTAAGTTGGAAGAAATTCTAGCACAAGTTGCAAAGCACCAATTTATGCAGATACATAAATCCTATATAGTGAATTACAATCAGATTATGCAGTTTAAATATGAGACCGTTATAGTATCAGATGGAGACCATTTACCCATTAGCCAATCTCGAAGGAAAGACATACGAAATTTTCAAATGCAATATGAGAAAGAGAGACTAAGTTAATGTATTTTTTAGTAAGTGTATTATTTATATATAATCTTTATAAATTAATGATGTTATTTTTTGATAACACTAAGATAAATCGAAAAAAAGAAATAGTTTCTTATGTTATCTATCTTTTTGTAAATGTATTTATTAGTACATATTTTCCTATGCCTATACTGCTTATGACAAGTAGTTTTATAGGTTTCACCCTTATTTCTCTAAATTATAAAGCTAGTCTTAAGAAGAGAATTTTAGCAATATGCTTTATAGTATTACTATCTGCATGTGTGGAGACTGTAACCGTTCAGATTATATCTGGATTAAAGCTACAATTGTTTAAGAGGGATCAACCTGAGTTTAATTATATGTTTAGTTTAGTAC
>JAHLFD010000107.1:0-7053 GCA_018883975.1 Candidatus Niameybacter stercoravium | reverse complement strand
TCTGGTTTTATAATAAAATCTTTAGGTAGTGTTTTATTTTGATATTGGTCAAAATAATTAGTCTGTATTGCAGTTGTTGTGATAACTCCCCACTCATCATTTTTAACATTTTCTTTTATACAATTAGGACTTTTGCCCGCATCTAAATACCATGCAAGGTTCCCTATTCTCACCCATTTCCAACTCTCCGGAATATCAAATAGTATCTCATCCTCTGTTATATCTGGTAATAGCTTTTCTTTCTTAATCTTACCTTCTTTAATAAGCCTTGCTTTTTCTTCTTGTATTTGCTGATAGAGTTCTTCTGCAGTACCTTCTTCTGCTCGCTGTTCCACCAATTTACCTTGAATAGCATATTGAAGGATAGACTTCTGCATATCTTCTGGAAACTTCTTATTGAATACTTCCAAATTAGTATAGGCCTTATCATATTGTTCCACATAAGGCATTAACTCTTCAATCTTGGCTACAATGCGTTTTTGTTCTTCTAATGGTGGGATAGGAATCAATAAATTGTTTAAACTAGTACTATTTAACGTATACCCCATAATTGCCTTTTTACTTGAGCCAAATGTAGATAAATATGGTAGCATTTTAAACAAGTAGTCTCTAAAAATGTTATTAACGTTTTTATATGGGTAAATAGATATTATAGCTTCATTGTGTACAGCATCTATATCTAATATGGATACTTTACCTACTGTTAACTTAAAGCTCATTAATAAAGTACCCCTAGGTGATATTATACCTTTAAATTTTTCCTCAAATCCTTTCTTGCTAATAGATTCCTTAGTTGTATGAATGTGTCCATCTTCAATTAAGTCTGCAATCGAAACCCACGGATAGTCTTCACCCCAATATTCTAATTCTCCTCTTGGAGGAGTTTTTCCCATAGTGAAGTACACCACCTCACCGAATTTAACCCATTCCCAACTTTCTGGTATATCAAATGGTATCTCATCTTCTGCTATCTCAGGTAAAGGCTTTTCTTTCTTAATATTCTTATCCTTAATCAATTGCTCTTTTTCCGCTTTAATCTGCTCTATTAACTCTTTTGCCGTACCTTCTTCTGCTCGTTGCTCCACTAATTTCCCTTGAATAGCCCATTGTAAAATACTATTTTTTAACTCTTGTGCTGTCATTCTACTTACCTCCAAGCATTGAAGTAATCTGCTCTAACACATGGTCTATTTCTGCATTTAAAGAGGCTCTTTTTTCTTGATATTGATGAATAAGGTCCATTGGTTCTAAAATTTCCTCTTCTTCATGAGGGAAGCCACATTGATCTAAGTTGTAATCTAATGCCTCTATTTCTGCTACCGTATATTTCTTAGCTTTAGGGAAACCATCTACTTCTATTTCTTCTCTATTGTCCCACCATGCTAAAGCTGAATTAAAATGCTCTAATTTCATAGGTTTTGTTTTAGAGAAATTTTTATAACCTTCTGGCATATTTAAGCGATAGAACCATGTTTCTTCAGTTGGATGCGTGTTATCAAAGAACAGGATATTTGTTGTAATAGATGTATAAGGTGCAAATACACTATGCGGTAATCTAATAATAGTGTGTAAATTAAATTCACTAAGTAACTTTTTCTTGATATTTACTTTCGCATTATCTGTTCCAAACAAGAAACCATCTGGTAAAATAATCGCACATCTCCCATTTTTCTTAAGTCTAAACATAATGATATTCATAAAAAGATCAGCTGTTTCAGAACTTCTTAAGTCACTTGGGAAGTTAACTTTGACGCTATCTTTTTCATTTCCTCCGTATGGTGGATTCATCAACACTACATCGAATTGCTCCATGCGTCTGTATTCTTTATAATCTGTTTCTAATGTATTGCCATGGATAATATCCGGATTGTCAATATCATGAAGTAGCATATTGGTTACACATAAGATATGAGGTAAGGCTTTCTTTTCAACGCCGTAGATGGCATTGTTATAGACTTCTCTATTTTCCAAAGAATTACCTACTTGTTTATCCAGCTCATTTAAAGCAGATACTAGGAATCCACCTGTTCCACAGGCAAAGTCTGCTATTCTTTCTCCTAATACAGGTTTAATAACCTGTACCATGAAATCTGTAACAGCTCTTGGTGTATAGAATTCTCCTGCATTTCCAGCACTTTGTAAGTCTTTTAAGAAAGATTCATAAATGGTTCCAAAAGCATGTCTTTCTTCATATTCTGTAAAATCAATCTCATCAATAATATTGATAACCTGGCGTAATAATACACCATCTTTTTGATAGTTATTAGCATCTTCAAATGCATATTTGACAATAAGTTGATTAATAGGTGTATGTTCATCGATTTCTAGGTTTTTAAGTGTAGGAAATAAAGTATTATTAACAAAGTTAAGCAGGTCATCACCTGTTCGTGCTTTACCATCTTTATGGTCTACTGCCCATTCTCTCCACTTACAGTTTTCTGGAATAATGGACTGATAATTATCATCAAATAACTCCCAGTCTTCTTCCTTTGCATCATAAATTTTCAAAAATAGTATCCATACGATTTGCTCTATTCTCTGAGCATCACCATTAATTCCTGCGTCATTTCGCATGACATCTTGTATTCTTTTAACAAAGTTATTTATCGCCATTGTAGTCTTCCTATCTTTCTTTTAGTTTATGCTGTATAGATTTGGTCTTCTAGTTCCTTTATTGCTTGTTGATATGCTTCTTTACCACCAAATTCTTTAAGAATCTTTTTAAGACTACCAAACTTAGCAAATTCTTTGAGCTGAAGAACTCTTAGCTCTTCTATCTCTTTAACCCCTTCATTAGCATACTTTTCAAGCAATACCTCTAATACCTGTTGTGCCATATCTGAATATTTATAGAGATAATGCTTTTTCTTCACATTATTTGCTCGCTCAGCCTTAGTTAATGGTTTCTTATCATACGCTAAATGACAAATAAGGTCAAAGTCATCTAACTCATGATTGCCTATTTCTTCTCTTACCGCATCTAATAAGACGCCTTCTTCTTTTAAGGCATCAATAATAGCTTGTTTTTTATCGGCATCCGACCATGTTCTTAAGAAGGTATCTAAACTGGCATATTGGTTGAGTATGTTTCTCTTTGTATAATCAATCAAACTTTCTGTAATGAGTTTGCCATCTTTATCTATATATTGTACCCTCTCTGAAATAACAGATACAGTTACATCATTAATATAATATTTCTTAGGTTTATCCTCACCTTCTGAACCATCTGTATATGTCCCTGTTCCGTCTACTCCATATTCCCCATCACTTGATGTTTCATTAACTTCTGGATTATCTTCTCCATCTTCTTCTGCAATAGGTACTGGCATTGGTTCATCCTCTGTAACATCAATAACAACTTCTGGTAAACCATCAAATGCTGGGTCTGCAAATAGTCTAGTAACATTTCTAAAGTCCATAATGGTAAAGTATGTCTTGCCATAAGACTCTAATAGTCTCGTTCCCCTACCAATAATTTGCTTAAATTCTGTCATACTCCCAATTTCACTATCTAAGACTATTAATTTACACATCTTTGCATCTACACCTGTTGTCATTAATTTACTTGTAACTGCAATAACAGGGTAAGTGCTATCTTCATCTATGAAATATTCAAGCTGATTCTTACCTTCCTCATTATCTCCTGTAATACGCATAATGTATTTGTCATTCTGAGCATACAAGTCTTTATTTTCATTAATAAGGGCTTGCCTCATTCTTTCTGCATGTTCTATATCCACACAAAATACGATAGTCTTGCTAAATCGGTCTGTTTTCTTGAGGAACTCTGTGACTTTAGCAGCAACAGCCTTTGTTCTGGCATCAATGACAATCTTCCTATCAAAGTCTTTAGAGTTATACTCTCTATCTTCTATTTCATAACCATATTTATCTAGCTTACCTTTTTCAGGTCTATACCCTTCAAGATCTTTATCTAAACCAACTCTTATAACCTTATATGGTGCTAAAAATCCATCCTCAATACCTTGTTTTAAAGAGTATTCATAAATAGGTTCTCCAAAATAAGTTTGACTAGAAGCCTCTTTTGTTTCTATCGGTGTAGCAGTACAGCCTATATGAGTAGCAGAAGAAAAGTATTCTAGTACCTTTCGCCAAGCAGACTCTTCCTTAGCACTTCCTCTATGACACTCATCAATAATAATGAGATCAAAAAAATCTGGCTTAAACTGTAAGAAAGCCTCCTTACCATCTTCTCCTGTTAATTGCTGATACAAGGCTAAATAAATTTCATAGGAACTATCTAACTTTCGATTCTCTACCTTTGTCATTTTCCCTGCAAAAGGTTTGAAGTCTCCTGATTGCGTTTGATCAACTAAAACATTTCTATCTGCTAAAAATAGAATTCTTTTCTTAATCCCAGCCTTCCATAACCTGTAAATAATTTGAAACGCCATGAAAGTCTTACCTGTTCCTGTTGCACATACCAAAAGCACCCTATCTTTTCCACTTGCTACAGCATCTACTGTTCTATTAATAGCAACACGTTGATAATATCTTGGTGTCTTATAATTTGAGGCATAATAATAGGGCTCTAATAATGCCTTTTCTTCTATCTCACTAATATTCTTATCTTTCTTATATCTACTGTATAAAGTCTCTGGTGAAGGGAACTCTTCTAGTGTTAACTCTCTTGTTTCTCCTGTTATCAAGTTTTGCTCTACAAAGCCATCTCCATTAGAGGCATACACATAATGAATATCCAATATCTTTGCATATTCAATAGCTTGTTGTAGCCCCCCACCTACAGGATGATTATTATCTTTAGCTTCTATAACTGCTAGTGGAAAGTTCGGCTTATAAAACAAAATATAGTCTGCCCTTTTCTGCTTACCACGTGCTGTCACATTACCACGTAAAATAATTCTACCCTCTGTAAAAGGATACTCAAAACGTATTTGATTAATATGCCATCCCGCAGCTGTAACTGCCGGTGTAATATATCTTGCCTTAATATCCTCTTCTGACAAATCTCTTTTACCCATCCCCTCAATCCTTTCTCTATGCATTACTTTATTTTGATACGTCCATCTTCTGGCTTCTTTGTCTCTTTAGGAATAAGCCATGTTTTACCTTTTTTAATCACACCATCAATATGATTTTCTGAACACAGTCTTGCGATTCTTCTTGCCGTAATATGCCATTCTTTAAACATTTCTGTGGTTGTTAAGTATTCCATAATCTTATAACCCTCCATTATCTTCCTTTATATTATATTCACTCATCTGAACAATAACAAGTTTTAGCCTATATATTAGAAATTTGACACTAATATTTTTTCATTTATACTATCCTTAGGTAAACAAACTACATCTCAACCAATAAAGGAGATGTAATAACTTATGAAATGTGCAATTTATATTCGCGTAAGCACGGATAAAGAGGAACAAAAAAGTTCTCTTAAAAATCAAAGGGAACTTTTTATTAACTTTATACAGGAACACAATTGGGAACTTTATGATTTCTATGTTGATATAGAATCAGGAACAACCTCAAATCGTGAAAATCTAAATCGTTTAATTAAAGATATGGAGCAGCGAAAATTTAGCATCATCTTAGCTAAGGAGCTTTCAAGGCTTGCTCGTAATGGAGAACTCTCCTATCGCATTAAGAATCTAGCTGAGAATAATAAAATTGATATTGTAACTCTAGATAATGCCATTAATACGATTAAAGGAAATCGTAGCATGTTTGGCCTTTATGCTTGGCTCTATGAGCAGGAATCGCAGCGTATATCAGAACGTGTAAAGCATTCTCTTACTAACAAAATTAAACGTGGTGAATTCAAAGGTTCTATTCCACCCTATGGCTATAAAATAGTAGATGGTCAGCTACAGATTAGAGACGAATACTGCAAAAATATAGTGATTAGAATCTTCAAAGATTATCTGAGTGGTAAAGGGCAAACGCTAATAGCTAATGAACTTACCCGAGAAGGCATTCCAACACCTGCCCAAGTAGCTGGTAAGGCTAATGCGTCTAATGAGTGGCATGCCTCTAGTATTAAACTTATACTACATAATCCTCACTACTTAGGACATCTGGTACAAGGCCGTCAGACAACCATCAGTGTAACTTCCAAAGCTCGTAAAGAGATTCCTGCTGAGCAGTATATCGTTGTAGAAAATACGCACGAAGCAATTATTGATGAAGAACTATTTAATGAAGTGCAGCATCGTTTGACTAAAAGAAAAAAAGTCATTACAGGACCTAATACGCATCTCTTTTCTAATCTGCTTATTTGTAGTGATTGCAGAAAAGGGTTTCATTATAAAGCAAATAGTAAAGGTTATGTATGTGGTACTTATGATAGGCGTGGTACTCATGCTTGTTCTAGTCATCGTGTGCGAGAAGCTACCCTTACTCAAGCCGTTATAAAAGAACTGAATCAATTCATTCAAAATAGTTCTAATACCTCTCAGCTTAAGTCGGTAGAGACTTCTCTTTTATCTTCTGCCGAAAAACTAGAAGCTCTCATAACAAATTGTCAAAATCAGATTGCTGCTTTAAATGAGCAAAAAAATAAGGCACTAGGCCATTTAATCAATGATATTATTACCAGAGAGGAATATCAGGTATTCACTCAAGATATCTCTTCTCAAATTGCTAAGCTTAAAGAAGAGTTAGCCGAATACGAAAAGTCCCTTGATGATTTAGATAAAAATAGTTATCTTAAAGAAATAAAAAAGATTTCAGCTTATGGCACCATTACAGAGCTTAACGCTGAAATCCTTACGCAGTTCATCAATTCTATCACAATTGATAAAGAAGGTAAACCTACTATTAACTATAGGTTTACCCTCCCTTCAAATTCTATTTAATTTTTTTTAGCGACACACAACACTCCACGTGGGTCGTGTGCGGGAACATATCTACAGGCTGTACTTTTTCTACATGATAGCCTGCTTCATTTGTGAGATATGCTAAATCCCTTGCTAAAGTAGCAGGATCACAAGATACATATACAATCTTTTGTGGTGCCATAGCCTTTAACGTTTCAAGCAGTTTAGTATCACAACCTTTTCTAGGTGGATC
>JAHLFD010000106.1:0-2876 GCA_018883975.1 Candidatus Niameybacter stercoravium | reverse complement strand
GTTATGAAGGAATAAAATATTGTAGAAATACATTTATAAGAAGGGGGAGGTTAAATGGAATATTCACTTATATTTACAATTTGTATGGTAGTTTTATTCATAGGATTAATTGTGTATTGGGGATGGATACGTAAAAGATTAGCAATAGAAAAAGTAGAGGAAAGAACGGATAGGCAAAAGGTAAAAGATATAAATGAGGCATTAAGTCTATATGGTTTTTTATTTGATGTAAAGCAAGATATTGTCTATTCGGGCATGTATCCATGGCAGAGAAAGGTAGGGTATTGCCGTCTTTATGATGAGTTAGCACCCTCGTTAAATATGATTATAGACAGTGAACCCATTTATTTTCAATATGATGGGAGAAGGTGGCTCATTGAGTTTTGGAAGGGACAGTACGGTATGACAACAGGGGGAGAAGTCGGCGTGTATGTAACAGATAAAGAGGATGTAGACATACCAGGTATTTTCTCAGGGACCTTCTATGAGTGTGTATCAGATGATGATCGTTTACAAATGGCATATACTTTAAAAAAAGAGGATAAGACGATCATTGAAAGAAAAGGGAGACACTGGTGGTTAACGGGTTTTGATGTAGCTGTCTTTTCCAAACCAGAGCAATTATCTTTAGAGCTTCAAATTATTTTTCCAAACAGGGATATGCAAAGAGCTTTTATTAAAGGTCTAACTGATGCGGGCTATAGATCTCAGGATATTAGAGTAGAAAATAGAACGGTCCAAGTCATTTTTACAACGCCTAGAACGGCACAACCACAGAAATATAGCAAATGGGTAGTAGCCTGGATTCAAAGACTTAATAGATTTTATTGCCATTTATTTAATTGGGTTACGAGAGATTTTACACGTACACTTGATAAGATTGATTTCTTACGTATCTATTATCCTATATTATTTAGAATGCTTGCCAATGGTAAAAGAGCTAAAAAATTGGAAGAACTTTATAAAAATATGCAACCTTATCTCAATCAATAGCAAGGGGGGAAAGTATGAGAACATCTAAATGCTTATCAAAAGCTTATGAAGAAGCAACAATTCTTCCTTATGATCAGAGCTCTAAGTTTGTGATGATGAGTGATTGTCATAGAGGGAGTGGAAATTGGGGAGATAATTTTTTATTGAATCAACATCTATTTTGGGCAGCATTAAATGACTATTATAAAGAAGGTTTTACGTACATTGAGCTAGGAGATGGTGATGAACTTTGGGAAAATAGATGTATGAAAGAGATTATTCAAGTGCATAGTAATGCTTTTTGGCTTATGTCTAGGTTTTATAATGAAAAGAGATTATATATGATTTATGGCAATCATGATAAAGAGAAGAGTAATAAGAAATTGTTTAAAAGGAAGTGTACAGAGTATTACTGTGAGACCCGAAAAAAGGTTTGTTCACTATTTCCTTCTATGCAAGTTTATGAGAGCTTGATTTTAGAAGATCGAAATAGTGGTAATAGAATTTTTCTTGTGCATGGGCATCAAGGAGATTTTATTAATGATCAAGCCTGGAGGTTAGGGAGATTTTTGGTAAGGTATTTATGGAGAACAGTGGAGCTTTGGGGTGTAAAGGACCCCACGAGAGCAGGGAAGAATTATAACAAAAAGAATAAGGTAGAGGCTCACTTAAAGAAGTGGGCAGAGGAAGAAAATAAGATGTTAATAACGGGACATACACATGGACCAAGTTTTCCTAAAGTTGGTGAGCCTATGTACTTTAATGATGGAAGTTGTGTGCATCCAAGGTGTATTACAGCAATAGAAATCGAAAAGGGTGCCATTAGCTTAGTGAAGTGGCATGTCATGACAAGGGCAGATAGAAGCTTATATGTCACAAGAGAAGTCTTGGAAGGCGCAGTAAAAATACAGGATTTCTTTGACAGTAGGATAGATGTATAAAATGTTTATAAGTATAGGAATTTCTAAACCATTTTTAGAGATGCTTATACTTTTTTATTTAAGCTGGGTAGAGCCCTACATAGAGTTTAAAGCTAAGATGTATATATTCTAAAGGATAGCTGTATACATACATTGTGCGTGAAGTTCTTTAAAATAATGATATAATAAGGAAAACTTATAGAAATAGGGGGAGATATTTTGAAGATTCAGATTAGGGATATGATGGAATCCGATATACTTGATTTTCACAAAGCTTTTAAATTACAGGGGTGGGATAAGCCTACCAAGTTATTTGAAAAGTATTATAAAGAACAAAAAATGGTGTGAGAAAGGTTTTTATAGCAGTAAAAGGAGAGCAAGTACTTGGATATGCAACGCTTCTGCCAAATGCTCAGCATGGTCCTTTTGCTAATCAGCATATTCCAACTGTATGTGATTTCAATGTTCTTGAAAAGTATCAAAAAAAAGGAGTAGGGACGGCCATTTTTAATGCAATTGAAGATGGAGTCAAAAAGTATTCTAATAAGATTTGTCTAGGGGTAGGCTTACATGTTGGATATGGTTCTGCACAGCGCTTGTATATCAAAAGAGGTTACATTCCAGATGGTAGTGGGGTCTGGTATAACAATGAAAGACTAGAGCCTTATGCGGCATGTACAAATAATGATGATTTAGTACTTTATTTATCCAAAGATTTTACACGTAAAGCATAAGAGTTTTGGCGTTAGGATTAATAGATCAGAAGATATGGGTTTATTAGGATAGGGATGAACTGAATAAAGACTAATAAGTATAAGAATTTCTGAAATTATTTTTAGGGATTCTTATGCTTTTTTAATTAGGGATTGATAGGGGGACATGTTATAATAGAGGGGAACATAAGTTTCTTTTAGTAAATAGAGGTATAGGAGGAAAAGATGAAGTCGATTATTTTAGATATCTTGAAAAAGCATGGTAAAAATC
>JAHLFD010000105.1:0-5527 GCA_018883975.1 Candidatus Niameybacter stercoravium | reverse complement strand
GGAAGTTTGTTAGACAATTATGCATTAGGTAAAGCACTAGCAGATAGCTTAGGCTATCACCTAGAAGACAGTTATACCTTTGAACGCTATTTAATGAGTAGCCAAGGTGAAGGAGAAACTATTTATATTACCTTACGTTTACAGTAATAAAAGAGTCTGAAAATGACAACTTACAATGACAATACAAGAGTAAAGCACATAAGCTAGTGTATGAATGGTTGAGATCATGAAAAGGCAACAAAAGGGGTTGAAAAAGTTGGTTGGAAAGTTAAAGAGGTTAACGTTAGTTGGGACCGATATCGTTTTTATTCAATTTGGGATGATAATAGCCCTTATACTACGATTTGACAGCGCTATTCCCAAGAAGTATCAAACACTCTACAAAGAGATGAGTTTAGCATTAGAGATTTGTATGTTAGTAAGTTTCATGATTTTGGGATTGTATAGAAGTTTATGGCGTTATGCTAGTGTCAGAGAACTCATACAAGTAGTGGGTGCCTGCATCATAGGGGAAGGGGCATTTGTTCTTTTATGTGGGATGAAAGGCGTTTATTTTCCAAGATCTATTTATATACTATATATCCTAGTACTCATTCCTCTTACCATGAGTAGTCGTTTTGGGTATCGCTTTATAAGGAAACTATTGAGATGTCCGGAGCAACTGATTCAGTATGTAGGGCAGCTAACACCTACTGTTTCAGCACCTAATAGACCACGTGTCATGATTGTGGGTGCTGGGGAAGCTGCTTCTATTATTGTTAAAGATATGACAAGCCATTGGCAAACAGAGAGAGAAATTGTTTTAGCGGTAGATGATAATAAAGGAAAACAAGGCGCATATCTTCATGGAGTTCCTGTAAAAGGAGGCATTGACCAGATTCCAGAACTGGCTAAAGAGCATCAAATAGAAGAAATCATTGTGGCCATTCCTTCTGTTTCTAAAAAGCGTCTGGCAGAAATATTAGAAGTCTGTAATGAGACAAGCTGTAAACTGAGAATATTTCCTGGTATTGATGGTTCTTTTGCTAAAAATAAGAGCAAAGATGTGAAAAGTCACATTAGAGATGTGAAAGTTGAGGATTTACTAGGAAGAGAAGAGATTGTACTCAATAATGAAAAGCTAAAAACCATCGTTAAAGACCAAGTGATCCTCGTAACAGGTGGAGGAGGAAGTATAGGCTCTGAGCTCTGCAGGCAAATAGTCACCCTAGCTCCTAAGTTACTAGTCGTCGTAGATATTTATGAAAATAATGCCTACGATTTGCAAATGGAACTCATTCAAAATGGCGTGCCAAAAGAACGCATTAAAATGATTATTGCTTCTGTAAGAGATAAGAAAAAACTCAAAGAGATATTTGAAGTGTATAGACCGAATCTTGTTTTTCATGCAGCAGCCCATAAGCATGTGCCTTTAATGGAGGATAGTCCTTCTGAAGCCGTTAAAAATAACGTTTTTGGTACTTTAAATGCGGCACAGTGTGCAGCAGCTTACAACGTCAGTAAATTTGTACTCGTTTCTACGGATAAAGCGGTAAACCCTACCAATGTCATGGGAGCCACTAAGCGTATCTGTGAGATGATCATTCAGGCCATTAATACTACTACTTCTGATACAGATTTTGTGGCTGTAAGATTTGGAAACGTATTAGGAAGCAATGGCAGTGTGATTCCATTATTTAAAAAGCAATTAGAAGCAGGTGGCCCCCTTACGGTGACGCATCCGGACATCATACGTTATTTTATGACCATTCCAGAAGCGGTCAGGCTGATTTTAGAAGCCACTACTTTTGCTACAGGCGGTGAGATTTTTGTACTGGATATGGGTAAACCGGTGAAAATCGTAGATTTGGCTAAAAATCTCATTAAGCTTTCAGGGTTAAAGTTAGATCAAGATATTAAAATTGAGTTTACTGGGCTTAGACCTGGTGAGAAGCTTTATGAAGAGCTTTTAATGAATGAAGAGGGACTAGGTAAAACACAGTCGGATAAGATTTTCATTGGAAGACCTGGTGAGATTACTTATGACGAACTGATGAGACAGTTAGAGAGGCTTAAGATGATTGTAGATGAGGGCGGCGACATCAGAGCAGCACTCATGGATATGGTACCTACTTACAGGATTCCTGAGTATAGTCAGCAGGTAGGATAGAAAAAAGTGTTTGTAAGAAAAATTGTTGGAATCTAGAAAGGCTTTATGAAGCCGAGCTAGTGATGCAAAACGTGCAGCATAGTGAAGCGAGGTTTCAAGCATTTCTGATGGAGCAATCAGGAGCGTGTTGTCCCAATGAGGGCAACATAAAGTGTGTGAATAGCTCGGTAACTTGTACGATGCATGATGATGGGAGCCAAGAAGAAGGAAGTGATAAGGGCACGGGGATTCCCATTCTTTAAGAGGATGGGAATATTTTATGCTCATAAAGAATTTATATTTGTTTAATGCTACTTATACAGAATAAGTGGTGGTTAAAGAGGTATAAAATACAATATTACATATAAAAGGGAGTTAAGAAAAATGAAACAAATATTGTTTTCACCACCAGATATTACACAAGCTGAAATTGATGAAGTAGTTGATACCCTTAAATCGGGTTGGATTACTACAGGACCAAAAACAAAGTTATTCGAAAGTCAAATTGCAGAGTACTGCAATACTTCAAAAGCTGTATGCTTAAACTCAGCTACAGCAGGTATGGAACTTACTTTAAGAATGTTAGGAATAGGTGAGGGTGATGAAGTTATTACTTGTGCTTATACCTATACAGCTTCAGCAAGTGTTATCCACCATGTAGGTGCAAAGATCGTACTTGTTGATAGTGGGAAGGGTTCATTCCATATTGATTATGATGCCATTGCTGATGCAATCACAGAAAGAACGAAGGCTATCATTCCAGTAGATATTGCAGGGATAATGTGTGACTATGATAAGATTTTTGAAGCAGTAGAGAAGAAGAAGCATTTATTTAAAGCTAACAATGAAGTACAAAAAGCTATTGGTAGAGTTGTAGTATTAGCAGACGCAGCACACTCAATGGGTGCTACATATAAAGGAAAGATAAGTGGAGAAGTAGCAGACTTCACATCATTTTCATTCCATGCAGTCAAGAATCTTACAACAGCAGAAGGTGGAGCAGTGGTATGGAGAGATATTGAAGGTATAGATAACGAATGGATCTACAAGCAGTACATGCTCCTTTCACTTCATGGGCAATCAAAAGATGCTTTAGCTAAGACCAAACTTGGGGCTTGGGAATACGATATCATAGCGCCTAACTTTAAGTGCAATATGACAGATATTATGGCTTCTTTAGGTTTAGTTCAACTTAAACGTTACCCAGAGATTCTTGGAAGAAGAAAAGAAATTATTGAGATGTATGATGAGTTATTAGCTGAAGTTAATGTGAAAAGCTTAAAGCACTATACAGATGAGTATCAATCATGTGGACATTTATATTTCTTAACTTTAATAGGTCAAGATGAAGCATTTAGAAATCAAGTGATTGAGAAAATGGCTGAGAAAGGTATTGCAACGAATGTGCATTATAAGCCATTACCATTACTTACAGCTTATAAGGAATTAGGATTTAGCATAGAAGACTACCCAAATACTTATGAGCAGTATAAGAATGAGATGACTTTACCTTTACATACTTTATTAACTAATGAAGAGATTGAGTATGTATGTGAGAGTTTAAGAGAGATTATTAGGGGGCTGGAGAATGTATAAGAGGTTTGGTAAGAGATTATTTGATATCATTGGTGCACTGATTATATTACCGATATTTCTAATATTACTTATTCCAGTAGGTATAGGTATTTGGGTATCAGATAGAGGGAATATTTTCTATAATGCTAAAAGACTTGGTAAAGATGGAAAAGTATTTACAATGTACAAGTTTAGAAGCATGAAAATGAATGCTCCTGACTTAAGAAATGAAGATGGTTCTACATACAATGGAGAAGATGATCCAAGACTTACTAAGATTGGTAAGTTTATTAGAAAAACAAGTATAGATGAATTACCACAAGTTATTAATATCCTTAAAGGGAATATGTCTTTCATCGGTCCTAGACCTGACCTTCCAGAACATATGGAAATGTATGAAGGTGATGAAAGTAGAAAGTTGGAGGTACTGCCAGGTATTACTGGTTACTCGCAAGCTTATTATAGAAACTCTATTGAGTGGAAAGAGCGTATTAAAAACGATATTTACTACATAGATCATGTGACGCCAATTATGGATATAAAAATAATCTTTAAGACAGCCGAGAGTATATTATTTAGAAAAAATGTATTTATCAATTCAGATAATGGATTAGATATGTAGAACCTGAGAGGTAAATGATGAATCATTATAATTATAGAAAATTAGAATGGGATACCAACTACTTTGGTTGTGAGAGTAGCAGAGTAGATGTAGTGGATGAACTCACTACATCAGATATACAAGAGATTAAAGAACTTGTTAAAGTAGATGAGTTTATTACAATAACTAGCCCTAAAGGTATGGTGGGTAACAATAAATTAATTACACAGGAGTTAGGTGCTTATTTAGTAGATATTAATGTACGGCTTAGTAATGTTAAAGTAAGTCTAAGCAAAGAGTCAAAAAGTGAATTTATACATATACAGAATAACTATGAGGTAAATGAAGAAATTGTAGAGTTGGTGAAACAAGCGTTTACAAGTTCTAGATTTTATAATGACGTTGCTATTCAAAGAGAAAAGAGCTCAGGGGTTTATACTAACTGGATTAAAAATGCTTTTAATAAGGAAGAAAAGTATTTCTGTGTATTTGATCAAGAACAAGGTATAGAAGGATTTATACTTTTCTCTATTGCTAATCAAGAAGTTGTAACAATTGAATTAATAGCAGTAAACGATGAATGCAGAAAGAGTGGAATAGGAACTCGGTTAATTAATGGATTATATGATTACTGTGTAGAACATGGATATGAAACAGTAAATGTGGGAACACAAGTGGAAAATATTAACGCATTGAACTTCTATACAAAAAATGAACTAAGAATAAAGGATATTAGGTATATTTATCACTTATGGAATAAAGAAAAGTAGGGTGAGAAGATGAAAAAAGCATTAATTGTAGCTACTGTAAGTAGACAGTTTACTCTTTTTGAAAGAGGAAATATAGAAGTATTGAAGGAATTAGGATATGAAATACACGGTGCAGCTAATTATGAGGATGCAACTCCAGCATTAGAGGAGCTGGGAATAAAGCAGCATCATATAGACATTCAGAGGGATCCTTTTAAGTTAGATAATTTTAAAGCTTATAGACAGTTAGTAAAGTTAATCAAGGAAGAAGAATTTGATTTAGTACATTGCCACGCACCTATGGGGGGAATTATAGGGAGATTAGCTGCAAAGAATGTAGGGATAAAAAATGTTTTATATACTGCACACGGATTCCATTTTTTTAAAGGAGCACCGTTTATTAATAATTTAATATATAAAAATATTGAAAAGTTAATGGCCTGTCTCTTATACACATCTGACGCTGCCGACGAA
>JAHLFD010000104.1:0-3059 GCA_018883975.1 Candidatus Niameybacter stercoravium | reverse complement strand
TATTGATACCATTAATGGGTCGTTATCAAGTGACCTGATTCAGATTGTAACCACGCTGATTACAGTAACAGGAGCACTTTCTATGATGCTGGTGATTTCTAAGAGCTTAGTGTTAGTCTTTTGTTTTACAGTGCCTTTATCTATAGGGATTACAAAGTTTATTACAGGCAAGACAAGACCACTCTTTAGAGACCGTTCAGCAAAACTTGGGTTACTCAATGGCTTTACAGAGGAAATGGTATCAGGACAGAAGACTTTAAAAGCCTATACACAAGAGGAAAATGTACTGGCTAAGTTCCGTAAGAAAAATGAAGAGGCAGTGAATGCCTATTACCGAGCAGAATACTATGGGGCCATGACAGGACCATGTGTTAACTTTATCAATAACTTGTCTTTATCTCTAATTAGTGTATTTGGAGCTATGCTGTTCCTAGCAGGAAAAATGACAATTGGTAATATCTCTTCCTTTATCCTGTACTCTAGAAAATTTTCTGGACCTATTAATGAGGCAGCTAATATTGTGAGTGAACTGCAGTCATCTCTAGCGGCGGCAGAAAGAACCTTTAGTTTGCTAGATGAGATGAATGAGGTAGAAGATGGGGAGCAGGCTATTGTACTTGGAAGTCAGAAGCAAGTACAAGGAAAGGTAGAGCTTAGTCATGTTCAGTTTGGATATGAAGAGGGAAAAACCATTATCCATGACCTGTCCTTGAAGGTGGAACCAGGCAAACTTATTGCTATCGTAGGTCCGACTGGGGCAGGAAAGACCACACTTATTAACCTCTTAATGCGTTTCTATGATATTCAGAGTGGTAATATTTTAGTGGATGATCATCCGAGTAAAGACTTAACACGCGAGAGTCTTAGAAAATCATTTGCCATGGTACTACAGGAAACCTGGTTATTCCATGGTACGATTTATGACAATCTAGCTTATGGTAAAGAAGGTGCAACGAGAGAAGAAGTGATTGCAGCAGCTAAAGCTGTTAAAATCCATTCCTTTATTCAGAGGCTACCACAAGGATATGATACCGTGATTAGCGATGAAGGTTCTAATATTTCCAAAGGACAAAAACAACTTCTAACCATTGCAAGAGCTATGTTATTAGAGGCACCTATGCTCATCTTAGATGAGGCAACTTCTAACGTAGATACAAGAACAGAATTGCAAATAGGGCAGGCTATGAGAAAGCTTATGGAGAATAAAACTTGCTTTGTCATTGCCCATCGTCTTTCTACCATTCAAAATGCAGATACGATTTTAGTCGTTAAGGATGGAGAAGTGGTAGAGCAGGGAACACATGAAAGTCTCATGGAGCAGAGAGGATTCTATTGTTCTCTTTATGAAGCTCAGTTTGCTTAAGTGACTCTAGTAGTTTCAGAAGCAAGAACTTGGAGGTACACATAATGAATAAAATAAATCAAACATGGACGAAAGATGGTTTTGTCCTAAGGCTTGCACAAGTAGAAGATGCAGAAGCATATTTTCAGCAAAATTTTAATCCTTTAGATGCAGAAGTAGCAAGGCTTACTGGTTGTAAAGAAGTATTTACACATGATGAGGTCGTTAATTTCTTTGTGCAATGTGTGAATGACGATGATCGTTATGATTTTCTCATCATAGCCCCAGATGGGCGTATTATAGGGGAAAGTGTGATTAATGAAATTGACTGGAAAACACGTAGTGCAAATTTCCGTATTGCTATTTTCCACCCAAATGAACGAGGTAAAGGAATTGGATCATGGGCCATAAAAGCAACACGAGATTTTGCCTTTGAAAAATTAAAACTTCATCGTTTGGAATTAGATGTATTTTCGTTTAATCCTTCTGCTGAAAAAGCATACCAGTCAGCAGGTTTTAAACGTGAGGGAGTATTGCGTGATGCTATTTGGAATGGAAAAGAGTTTGCTGATGATATTTTAATGGCTATCCTTGAGGATGAATGGAAACAAATAAAAGTTAACTCATAAAGCAAATGTGAAATTAAATGAGTTGATAAACTATAAATTAAAGCAAAAGGTTTAGATGCACATTATAAAAAATCTAAAATTTTTTGGAAAAAGTTGGAGAATTTTCACTACATAGGACTATATAGTATATGTAAAATGCAAAACACATCCTAGGTAGTAGAAGCATTTTACACCTCGTAAGCTAACAGCTTAGCTGCTGGCCCCCCTTCCAGCAATGAAGGCTCCTTAGCTTACAGTCCTTTAGGCCTATGTCGTGGCAGCAAGGCCTATAAGGTTCAATTTTTATGATGCTTATCTTTCATTAAGCCTTCTGGCAAAAGTACCTGGAAGTGCACGCCTATCTAGCAGCAGTTCCCTACGTCACTTGGTGCTACCTCCCACCTGGCCTTTATATATGCATTGGCATCCCTGTAAACGGCAGTTGCGGACAATACCCACCACAGTAACTAGCGAGTGCCTAAAGAAAAGCGTTTCCCTTCCAAACCTTAAGCCTATATGGCTTATGAAAATTAAGCTAATTAACCTTGCCACATATAAAAAGCCGAGCCTATGCAGTTATTTTAAGGGGGAACTGCATGGGGCTCGGCTTTTTATGTATAAAATAATAATGAATTTTAACTAAATTAATAGATGAGTTAATAAACAAGCATTCTATTATTTGAAATAGGAAAGGGTCTGTGATGCTAATGTATCTAGATAAAGGATCGATTTCAATAGAACATATTGTTGTGTAGGGCTTGAAGATTTTAAAATGGTGTCTAACCTAGAAATAACTAAATTTAGAAAGTTTATAGAAGTAAGTAGGACTTCTATATTAGTTAGTTGAGTAGTATCAAGGTCTTCAGTGATAATACTGTTTAAGTCATCTTTTATTTTAGACAGACGAGCTGAGTATGCTTTAAGAAATGCACTAGAAGGCTTAAAAAGTAATTCTCTAATGTTGTAGATAGTTATTTATTAATATGAATGATTGATTTGTGTGAATTAAGAATGATTGTATCAGTATCTTGAGCAAAAAGAGGTATTGTTGAATAAGAGATAAAACCTATTAAAGTAATAAGGATTAAGAAATGTTTAATAGTGCTTTT
>JAHLFD010000103.1:0-10195 GCA_018883975.1 Candidatus Niameybacter stercoravium | reverse complement strand
ATACCATCCTATTTTTTCTTACTATATTCTCACAAATTCTTTCTATCTCATATCCTATCCCCCCTTCTTTATTCAATTTTTATTCTTTCAAAACATATTCTAACTGCTTTAATCGTTTTTTCAGCCTTCTTTCTTTCTGATTTGTTTCATAAACTTTCTTCTAAAACAAAAAACATTGAATTCATGCTTTTCAATGAATCCAATGCTTTTTATTTTTAAACTTTTTGACATCTAAGAATTATTTTTAATGCATTCTAAATGCCTATTCTTTTGCATATAACCTTACTAATTATTCTTAAAACTTCTCACTTGTCCCAAGTTTTTTATAGGGACATTTATTTTATTAACTTCGCAACCGTCTCAACGTGCGTAGTATACTAGTCGTAGTCAACCAAAGATGTAGTTTATTTGCCCATAAATATTTTATTATTTACTCGATCATCCTCAAAATCTAGACTTAACAATCGTATCTCTCTATAATTGTCTCAACTTCTTCTATACTATAAGCAATATGTTTAGCATGAGCTAGCTCTTCTTGTCTTCCAAATCCATATGCGCACCCTATAGATTTCAGGTTATGTTTTAACGCAATTTCTATATCCACTTCCCGATCTCCTACAACTATAAACTCACCTCTATACGTTTCATTTATCCTATTAAAAATCTCATATTTAGGTTTATATCCAAAGGCTTCTGTGCAATAAAAACCCTCAAAGTACTGATCTAGATTAAACAATACGCGATGAGCATTCATATACTCTATTTTACAGTTACTTAGAAAAAGCAATCGATACCCCTTGTTCTTTAGACGTCCTAACACCTCTAATGTCCCTTCATAAAGTTCAGCCTTTTGTTCATTGAGCAAATGAATCATTTCTGATCCTATGATTCTGCTACATTTTACTTTTTCTAAATCTGGTAAATCTTTCATAAAAAGGTTCCACATCTCTTTACTATTATAGCCTACCCATTTACTAATCTCATCATCTTTCCATACTCTATGATTTGCATATCCTTTTTCTACCAGGTAACCATAAGCCTTTTTAAAGGCAGGAATATAAATTTTAAGATTATTATGCAAAGTACCATCATAATCAAATAATATGTTTTTAATCTGTTTCATGGGATTAGAACTGCTTTAATAAATTAACCATTTCAATAGCTGATACAGCGGCATCATAGCCTTTATTTCCAGCTTTTGTACCAGCTCTTTCAATAGCTTGTTCAATCGTATCCGTAGTTAAGATACCAAATATAACTGGCTTCTCAGTATCAAGTGAAACACTTGCCACACCTTTTGAAGCTTCTGCACATACATAGTCAAAATGTGGTGTTGATCCTTTTATGACTGCTCCTAAACAAATAATTGCATCATATTTTTCACTCTTTGCCATTTTTTTCGCTACTAAAGGAATTTCAAAAGCCCCTGGTACATAGACTATTTCAATTTGCTCTTCTCGTACACCATGTCTCTTCAAACCATCCAATGCTCCTCCTACTAATTTTGAAACAATAAATTCATTAAATCTCCCTACTACAATCCCAACTTTAATCTCTTGCGCTACTAAATTTCCTTCGATTATTCTCATCTACTTTTCCTCCTAAATTTTATTTACGTTAAATGGTATTCAGTTCTGTAATACTAAGATATAAATTTTCTATAGTTTAGTCTAATAAATGACCTAACTTTTCTTTTTTTGTTTTTAGATAAAAGGCATTTTTTTCATTATGATTCATTTGTATAGGCACTCTCTCAACAACCTGGAGACCATGATTTTCTAAACCATTTATTTTTCTTGGATTATTAGTCATTAATCTGAGTTTCTTTACTCCCAACATTGTTAGAATTTGTGCACTCACACTATAGTCTCTCATATCCGCTGGAAAGCCTAGCATCACATTAGCCTCTACCGTATCATACCCTTGATCTTGCAATGCATAAGCTTTAAGTTTATTAATAAGACCTATACCTCTTCCTTCTTGTCTCATGTATAGTAAAATACCACTACCTTCTTCAGCAATTTTTTTCATTGCTGCATCATACTGTTCTCCACAATCACATCTTCTTGAGCCAAGTGCATCTCCTGTTAAACACTCTGAGTGAATTCTTGTTAATATGGGACTTACCTCATTTATTTCACCTTTAACTAAAGCTACATGGTGTTCACCATTTAGTTGATTTATAAAACCATACATCTTAAAGTCCCCATATTTAGTAGGCATGTTGATTTCAACAACTTTTTCTACTAACTTTTCCTTTTGTTTTCGATAGGCTACAAGATCTGCAATAGTAATCATTTTTAACCCATGTTCTTTAGCAAATGTTATTAATTCAGGCGTCCTTGCCATAGTTCCATCTTCATTCATAATTTCACAAATAACACCTGCAGGTTTTAAACCTGCCAATTTTGCTAAGTCTACTGCAGCCTCAGTATGTCCTTCTCTTTCAAGGACTCCACCACTTTTAGCCATTAGTGGAAATACATGACCTGGCTTTTTAAAAGCCTCCACTTTAGTTTCTTCTAAAACTTTTTGAATAGTTAATGCTCTTTCAAAAGCCGAAATTCCTGTGGTTGTTTCCTCATGATCAATAGAAACTGTAAAAGCTGTTCCATGATGGTCTGTATTATTAGCTACCATCTGTGACAGCTGGAGTTGTTTTAATTTTTCTTCTTCTACAGGCATACAGATAAGGCCTCTACCATACTTCGCCATAAAGTTAATGGCTTCACCCGTTACCTTCTCTGCTGCCATTAACAAATCGCCTTCATTCTCTCTATCTTCATTATCTACTACAACAATGATTTTTCCATTTCTGATTTCTTCAATTGCTTCTTCAATACTGTTAAACATCTTGTTCTCTCCTTTATAACTATATATTTAAGCTATTACATAAAGCCATTCTCTTGTAAAAAAGTTTCATTTATTAAACTTGGTTTACTCGTTTCCTGAGTAAATCCTAATAACTTCTCTACGTATTTCCCTATTAAGTCACATTCAAGATTAACTGTATCTTTAGGCTTCTTTGTCAATAAAGTGGTAACATCCTTTGTATGGGGAATAATAGACACCTTAAAAACTTCTTCATCCACATAAGCTACCGTAAGGCTAATGCCATCTATTGTAATACTCCCTTTAGGAACTACATATTTTAATATTTCTAATGGGGCTTTAATTGTTACCCAAGTTGCATGGTCTTCTTTTACTAAACTTACAACTTCTCCAACCCCATCTATATGGCCACTTACTATATGACCACCTAGCCTGCTATTTAGACTTAATGCTCTCTCTAAGTTAACTCTTTCACCTAGAGCTAGCCCGCCTAGATTACTTTTCCTTAAGGTTTCAGCCATCACATCTGCTTTAAAGCTCTTTTCATCCATATGCGTCACAGTAAGACATACACCATTAGTAGCAATGCTATCACCTATTTGAGTTTGCTCTAATACTTTACTCGCTTTAATCTTAAGTACAGAAAACTTTTCTCCTTTTTGTACACTCTCAATAGTTCCTATTTCTTCAACTATTCCAGTAAACATCTCTCTCTCTCCTATTTTCTTTCTACATACCCCTCTAAAACTATGTCCTCACCGATAACCTGCATCTTTAAATCTTTTATTTGAATAGCATCTTCCAAGTGTTCAATTCCCTCTCCACCGATCGGTGTCTTAGCTTTTTCTCCTCCAATGATTTTGGGTGCTATGTAAAACTGTACTTTATCTACAATTCCAGCTTTTAAAGCACTCTCATTTAAAGATGCTCCACCTTCAAGTAAAACACTATCAATCTCTAATTGTCCTAGTTGTTTCATAAGTTGTTTTAAATCCACTCTACCTTTATGAGACTCTAAAACCAACACGCTAATGCCTAGTTCTCGTAGTTCTGAAACTTTACTCTGCTTTGCCTGCCTAGTTGTTGCCATAATAACTTTACTTTCTCCAGTTAGTATCTTAGAAGTCATAGGTATCCTAAGCCTACTATCTACAACGATTATAATTGGATTTCTCCCGTTCATTATCCTACAAGTTAACTGTGGATCATCTTTAATAACCGTCTCTACCCCTACCATAATCCCCGAAAAGGCATTTCTTAGTTGGTGCACTTCATGTCTTGCAGCTTCACCAGTAATCCACTTTGACTCTCCAGTTACTGTAGCAATCTTACCATCTAAGGTCATAGCTGACTTTAATACTACAAAAGGCTCTTTTTTTTCAATATATTTCATAAATACTTCATTAAGCTTTTTACATTCTTCCTCCAACACACCTGTTACCACTTGCACGCCAGCCTCTTTAAGCCGTAAGATTCCTTTACCGCTAACTAAAGGATTAGGATCCAAGCTACCTATGATAACCTGAGCAATCTTACTTTTAATAATAGCTTCTACACAAGGTGGTGTTTTCCCATAATGCGAGCAAGGTTCTAAAGTTACATATAAAGTAGCTCCATCAACGCTTTCACTAGCACTTTTTAGTGCATTGATTTCTGCATGTGCTCCTCCATAAAACTCATGATAACCTTCCCCTATAATCTTCCCAGACTTTACTAAAACTGCTCCAACTAAAGGATTAGGATTAACTTTACCAACTCCCTTTTTTGCCAATGTCAAAGCATATTTCATATACTTTTCATTCACTTTTATCATCTCTCAATCCATAAAGTATGAATTTAATAATCTTAGAACCATTTTTCCAAAGAAAAAAGCCCTGAGTCATTTTTCACTCAGGGCCATTATTAAAAAGTATCTTACCTATTTATAGCATCATTAATAATCAAATAGACATTATTTCCTTTTGCTACAATAAATAGATTATCAATCTAATAGAATCATTAAAAAAGCTCCGAAATAGTAAACTATTTCAGAGCTTGAATAAGCAAATACAGATTATATTAAATCTCTATACTTTTTTATTATCTTCTTCCATCCAGACTATACTGTCGGCTTCGGAATCTCACCGAATCATGCCACTAAGGCTCGCGGGCTTTACCGCCGGTAGGGATTTACACCCTGCCCTGAAGATTTATTAAATTTTCTATTATAGAGTATCTTCAATTCTACTTTTTGTCAATACTTTTTAAGTTTCCAGTATCGATTTATATATCTGATAACAACTTAAATCCTTGTAAAATCACACTTACTGTTCCCGTAAAAACTCTTTCCCACTTCATCCCTCACAAAGCCTAATCCATCGTTGCCCGCTAAAATAAAGTTATATCCGATTTGGATTTTTTTATTTTGTTGTTTTTCTCCTACTTTTCCTCTACATACCTTATAGCTCAATGGGTAAGTCGTTGTGATACGTCCGTCTTTCCTGTGGTGTTTTTCCTTTCATTTTTCGAGCGGAAATTCTTAGTGGGAAAGAGTTTGTTTTAGCTAGTTATTTATTTAACTAATTTTACAACACTTTCAATATGCGTCGTCTCTGGGAACATATCCACTGGTTGTACCTTTTCTACTTTATAGCCATTTCCTGCTAAGTATCCTATATCTCTTGCAAGGGTTGCAGGGTCACAGGATACGTATACAATTTTCTGTGGTGACATTTTTATAAGTGTCTCTAGGAGTGCTTCGTCGCAGCCTTTGCGTGGTGGGTCTACTACAATTGTATCCGCTACAAGGCCTTCTTGATATTTAACTGGAATCACTTCTTCTGCTTTGCCTACGAAGAACTCTGCATTGGTAATCCTGTTAAGCTCTGCATTGGCATTGGCATTCTCGATAGCAGGGGCTACGATTTCTACACCGTATACCTTCTTAGCTTTTTGTGCTAGGAAAAGTGAGATACTTCCTGTCCCGCAGTAGGCATCCCATACAGTTTCATTGCCTGTAAGCTCTGCATATTCTAATGCTTTATCATAGAGCACTTTAGTCTGTACAGGGTTTACTTGGAAGAAGGAAAGAGCTGAAATCTTGAACTTTAAGTCTCCGATTGTATCAATAATATAATCTCTACCTTGAAGCACTTTAATGTCATAACCTAAGATCACATTGGTCTTAGCTTTATTAATGCTTAATACAACACTTGTAATACCTTCTACCTCTTCAAGCGCTTTTAAAAATGCCTCTGTATGTGGCAGGCTGTCTCCATTGACTACAAGGCATACCATCATTTCCCCTGTGAAGAATCCAGTACGCACCATTAAGTGTCTTACAAGTCCTGTATGTTTTTCTTCATCATAAATAGAGATATTATGTGTCTCTAAGAAGTTTCTAATAATCTTAATAACCTGTTCGCATCTTGCATCTTGGATGCCACAGCTTTCCCAGTCAATGACGCGGTGGCTACGGCTTGCATAAAAGCCGATTTGTACCTTGCCATCTTCCTTACGGATTGGGTACTGTGCCTTATTACGGTAGTGAGCTTGATTTTCCATGCCTAGTGTAGGCAGCACTTCTATATCTTTTAAGCCTCCAATACGTGTAAGGGCATTATATACTTTATTTTGTTTCCACTCTAACTGTGCCTCATAAGAAAGGTGTTGAAGCTGACAACCGCCGCACTTCTTAGATACAGCGCAGTAAGGCTCTCTTCTAAGTGATGATGGCTCTAGTACTTCTTCAACCTTACCGTAAGCTAGGTTCTTTTTTACTTTAAGTATTTTAACTTTGAGTTTATCACCTGTTACAGCATCAGGCACAAAAATAACTAATTCATTAAGCTTCCCAATACCTTCTCCATTAGTCCCAATATCTGTAATCTCTATTTCATAAATGTCGTTTTTCTTCACTGTTTCGTTCATTCTAATCCTCTTCCTCACATTCGCACACTGTATACTGACAAATGCAATTTTTACATTTCAAGTAATTCTTAGTCGTTCTGGCTCCGCCATATTCATCTAGCATATCTCGCATTTCTGTAAGGGCTCGCTTAACCTGATTGCGATGTCTCCATGTATTACGTACTTTAAAGGTTTTATTGCTATAAACCAGCCTGCCATAAGGCGGTCTTGTGCCATACTCTTCTTCCACTAAAAGAAAATAGGCTAGAAGCTGCATGAGATCACCTTCATGTGGCCAGTCTTCCTTAGCTTTCCCGCTTTTGATTTCAAAAGGAATATACTGATTTCTAAACCATTTTTTAAAGATATAATCTGGCTTTCCTTGCAAATCCCACTCTTCTGATACTAAAAGTTTGCCCCCTGTTTCATCTGTATAAACAAGACTAGCAAATTTTTCTCCTGTCTGTACCTTATGATATACCTTAATGCTAGGTCTTAAGCACACATATAAAAGGCCTAAAAAGACTGCTATTAGACTTATTAAAACTACTGTATCCACCCAATCACCACTTTCATCACGAGAAGAACAATGATCAGCATAATAGTCCATCTCACATAACATAATAAACGGTATTTTAAATGATACCTTTTATGATGCTGCATCCCCTTTTCAAAGTTGGATTCATGGCTGCTGCTTTCTATGCCTAAAGCCTTATACTGCTCATTAAGGGCTTTAGTGCCATAGACTCTTTTGTAATACCATTGGTTAGGGCAGTACATAAAACGGTTGATTTCATTGGCTGAAATACGTGTTTCGCTTTTTCTCATAAAATAGTACGTCTCATATTACGATTTAAAATTTTATGATAGCCTAAATTCTTCTCGTTTTCATCTGTTGTCTGAAGAAGTTCTTCAAACATTTTAAGCTTAGAGTCTGCATTATCTGCAAGGTGTACAATCATCGCTTCTATACATTTTGGACGTTTTGGTGAACCATACTCATACTCACCATGATGGGCGAGTATGATATGTTTTAAAATAAGGCCTGCTTCCTTTGGAAAATCTGGAATTTCCCTACTTGCTTCAATAACCTTTTCAAGTCCTAAGATAAGATGTCCTAAAAGCTGTCCTTCATCTGTATAATCATTTTGTGGGAACGATGAAAGCTCATATAACTTCCCTATATCATGAAGTAAGCATCCTGCAATAACTAAGTCACGGTTTACCCCTTCATAAAGTCCTGCCAAGTACACGCCAATATGGGCCACATTGATTGTATGCTCTAAAAGTCCACTAATATAAGCATGGTGTACGCTTTTCGCTGCTGCTGCTAGCATAAAGTCCTTATAGACCGCTTCATCACAGAAAATATTTTCAAGTAGCTGTCTAATATCGGGATGTTCTACCTGGTCGATTAACTCTAATAGGCTATTTTCAAGTTCCTTCACATCTTTACGCGTATGTGGGAGTAACGCAGTTATATCATAACTGCCTTCTTCCGCTCTTCTAATTTTACCTACGTTTAGCTGAAGATTATCTTGGTAGAGCACTACATCTCCTTCTACATAAACCACTTCATCTGCTAAAAAGCTTTCTATACCTGGATGAATAGACCAAATCTTCCCTTCTAAAAGGCCTGATTCATCTTGAAGTTTAATCGTAATGTACTCCTTGCCGTTTTTATTCTTAAGGATTTGTTTATATTTACACAGATAGTGCCCTTGCACTTTATCCTCTGGTTTTAATTCATTAATAAGGCTCATAGCATCCGCTCCTTTACTGCCTTACATTGTATCATAAATCTTTGCAATATAAAAGAATGCCGAGGGTGTCCTCGGCATTCTTTTTCAATTTATTGTACAGCTGGCTGTGCTTTTCCTTGAAGTTTTACATCTAGTGTCATTTTTTGTGAACCACGTACTACTTTAATCTTCACTTGGTCCCCTACTTTTCTGTCTAAAAGTAAAGTCTTAAGCTCATCCATTGTACTAATACGTTGTCCATCAAATTCAAGGATAACGTCGCCTTGTTTAATTCCTGCTACATCAGCACTTGTACCTGGCTGTACCTGTACAACCATAATACCTACTGGAATATCCCAGTAATTACCTAGTTCTTCTGTAAGGTTTTCTCCTACAATACCAAGTACTGGTCTTGCAATGCTTCCCGTTGTCATAAGCTCTTCTACAATAGGTTTAACGTCATTGATTGGAATAGCAAAGCCCATACCTTCAATTTCACTATCAACTAACTTAATCGTATTAATTCCAACAACTTCACCTGTTGGCCCTACTAAAGCACCACCACTGTTACCAGGGTTAATGGCCGCATCAGTTTGGATTAAATTAAGTTTTTGATCTGTTAAGTTGATTTCACGATCAAGGGCGCTCACTACCCCTACTGTTACTGTATTTTCATAAGCTTCATCAATTGGTGTACCAATAGCAACAGCTAAGTCACCTACGCGAAGCTTATCATTGTCTCCTAATATAGCTGGTTTAATTTGATCTACAATATCAGCTGGAATATCTGCTTTATCTACAGCTACTACAGCAATATCTGTTATGGTATCATACCCAACAATATTAGCTGGCACTTTTGAGTTACCTAAGAATGTAACAGTTAATGTGGTAGCACCTTCAACAACGTGTGCATTAGAAATAATATAGACTTTCTGGTCATCTACCTTAAAGATAACGCCTGAACCAAGTCCTTCTTGATTGAATTCCCCTGCCCATGTTGTCACAACTTTATTATTTTTAATAGATACAACAGATGGCCCTACACTTTCTGCAATATCTGCAATAGAATTATTCACTGAAAGTGGTGCTACATATCCTGTTGACTGTGCATAAGGTGTTACCTCATCCTTTTCTGCAACTTCTCTAGTAATACCGTACTTGTCTTCATAGAGCTTATTTGCAAGAGGTGCTGTAAAAGCATAACCTGCGCCTAATGATACACCACCTACCATACTTACAATAACAAGTCCTGCTGCAAACTTACCGAAACCACCAGGCCCTTGTTTCTTATTTGCCTTACTTCCACGTTTTTTCTCTTTAATGGTTTCATGATAATAAGTACCATTTGGCTCTATATAAGGTGGAAGAGGAATATCTTTATTAGATCTTGGCTGAGCTGTTTCATTTGTATAAGTAGCTTCTTCTTGATTCATTTCATTTTCTGGCTTTGGCTCTGATGTATAAGGTACATCTATAATTGAATCTTGCTCATTAGGATTATTTAAGTTATTATCTTGCATAACGTCGCCTCCATTTATAACTTCTTATCTTATAACTGTAGTATAGGTTCGCTTTTTGAATAGTGTATTAACACATTGTAAAAAGAAGGTAGTATTATTTTGAACTAAATCTTAGAAAGTGTGAAATAAAATGTGACCATTTCACCTTCTTTAGAGATAATACCTAGTTCTTCATTATGTTGCTTCATGGTTTCCTGTCTCTTATACACATCT
>JAHLFD010000102.1:0-21405 GCA_018883975.1 Candidatus Niameybacter stercoravium | reverse complement strand
ATAAAAATTAAGATGATAATATAAAAAGTAAACAAACAACAAAAAAAAAGATAAATCCATACAAATACTGTATAAATTTTGCAGAAGCTAAAACATGGAGAAAAAAGCTTTCACAACATGAAGTTAACCGTTTAGTAGAATTAATCAAAGGAATGAATCAAAAAGACATTCAAAATTATAATTTGAAAATTTAGGGGGAACTTAAAATGGCAAATACATATCGTTTAAAAGGACAATTACCAAAAATCGGAATTAGACCAACAATCGATGGCAGAAGAGAAGGCGTTAGAGAATCATTAGAAGACCAAACAATGTCTATGGCAAAAGCAGTAGCTGAGCTTATTGAAGGAACACTTAGACATCCAAATGGTGATAAAGTAGAATGTGTTATTGCAGATACTACAATTGGTGGCGTAGCAGAAGCTAGTGCATGTGAAGCCAAATTCGAAAAAGAAAATGTAGATATCTCTATTACAGTTACACCTTGCTGGTGTTATGGTGCTGAAACACTTGACCTTAACCCTCATAGACTTAAAGCAATCTGGGGCTTTAATGGAACTGAAAGACCAGGTGCTGTATACCTTGCTTCTGCAGCAGCAGCACATGCTCAAGCAGGTCTTCCAGTATTCTCAATCTATGGAAAAGATGTTCAAGATGCAGATGATAGAACAATTCCAGCTGACGTAAAGGCTAAAATCTTAACTTTTGCTAAAGCAGGTCTTGCTGTAGCACATATGAGAAATAAATCTTACTTATCAATTGGTAATGTATCTATGGGTATCTCAGGTTCAATGGTAGATCCACACTTTTTCAGTGACTACTTAGGTATGAGAACAGAATATGTAGATATGATTGAAATTATGAGACGTATTGAACTTGAAATCTACGATAAAGATGAGTATGAAAAGGCACTTGCATGGGTAAAAGCAAATTGCAAAGAAGGTATAGAGATTAATAAACCTCATCTTGTTAAAGATGCAGCAGGTAAGGAAGCTGATTGGGAATTCGTTGTAAAAATGACACTTATTTGCCGTGACCTTATGGTGGGAAATGAAAAACTTGCTGAAAAAGGTTTCATTGAAGAATCAAATGGACACAATGCTATTGCTGCAGGTTTCCAAGGTCAAAGACAATGGACAGATTATAAACCAAATGGTGACTTTATGGAAGCCATCCTTAATTCATCATTTGACTGGAATGGCACACGTGAAGCTTTTGTTGTAGCAACAGAAAATGATGCGCTTAACGGTGTACCTATGTTATTTGGTCACCTACTTACAGGTAGATCACAAATTTTCTCAGATGTACGTACATATTGGAGCCCTGAAGCAGTTGAACGTGTAACAGGACATAAATTAGAAGGCAGAGCTGCAAACGGTATTATCCACCTTATTAACTCAGGAGCAACAACACTTGATGCGACAGGTAAACAAAAGGGTGCAAATGGTGAGCCTGTTATGAAACAATTCTGGGATATTACAGATGAAGAAGTAAAGGCTTGTCTTGATGCTACAACTTGGCCATCAGCTAACCGTGAATACTTTAGAGGGGGCGGTTACTCATCATGCTTCCTTTCAGAAGGTGGCATGCCTGTAACTATGAGCCGTGTATCAATGGTTAAAGGTCTTGGACCAATTCTTCAAATTGCTGAAGGTTACACAGTTGATCTTCCGGCTGATGTACATGATACACTTAACAAACGTACAGACCAAACATGGCCTACAACATGGTTCGCGCCAATCTTAACAGGTGAAGGTGCATTTAAAGATGTATATAGTGTTATGAATGAATGGGCTGCTAACCATGGTGCAATTAGCTATGGACATATTGGAGCAGACTTAATTGCACTTGCTTCAATGCTTAGAATTCCAGTAGCAATGCACAACGTACCAGAAGAACGTATTTTTAGACCAAAAGTTTGGAGTGCATTTGGTACAAAGGATATGGAAGGTGCAGACTTTAGAGCATGTAAAAACTACGGACCACTTTACAAAAAAGCTTAGGAGGCTGCCACTATGAATAAAGCTTACATTGCATTTGACTTAGGGGCATCAAGTGGAAGATTGATGCTAGGTATTGATAAAGAGGGAAAGATAGAGCTAGAAGAAGTACATCGTTTTCCTAATGACCCTGTTGTTATGAATGGAACCATGTATTGGGATATACCAAGACTCTTTCATGAAATGAAACAGGGCTTAAAGAAAGTAGCCTTAAGAAAAGATGTAAGCATTCAATCCATGGGGATTGACACCTGGGGGGTGGACGGCGCGTGGCTTGATGAGAATGGGCAGATGATTAATCTGCCTATTCATTACAGAGATGGTAGAACAGCAAAAGTAATAGATGAAGTAGAAAGCATTATATCTGAAGAAACATTATATGGTATAACAGGTATACAAAAAGCAGCTTTCAATACTATTTATCAGCTTTACTATGATAAGAAGTATAACTCTATTATTAAAAATCATGGTAAGAAGTGGCTCTTTACACCAGATTTATTAGGCTATTTGTTTACTGGTAAAATGTATAATGAAGCAACTATTGCTTCAACAAGTGGACTTATTGATGTAGAGACAAAAGGCTATAGCAAAGAAATTTTTGATAAACTGGATCTTGATATGGACTTAATGTGTGAGTTAGTACCACCTGGCACACAGGTAGGTACACTTACAAAAGCTATTCAAGAAGAAACAGGTCTTGGTCCTATTCCCGTTATAGTAGTAGGGAGCCATGATACAGCTTCAGCAGTAGTAGGAGCTGAAATTGAAAAGGAAGATGAAATGTATCTTGTATGTGGTACATGGTGTCTTATGGGGCTTGAAGTAAGTAAAGCTCAATTAGAAGAGAAGGCTAGATTAAGTGGCTTTACCAATGAGGGAAGTGCTAAAGGCAAGGTGAGACTTCTAAAAAATATTAATGGTTTATGGATCTTACAGCAACTTAAAAAATGTCTAAATGATAAAGGTCTAAAAGTAGATTTCCCAGATATTATAGAAGAAGCACGCAAAGTAAACCATGAGTATGCTATTGATATAGCAGATGAACGCTTTATGGCACCTATCAATATGGAGCAGGAAATTATTGCTGCATGTAAAGAAAAATATAACGTGCAGTTAGAAAGTATAGGTGAAGTGGCTACAGCTGTGTATAACGGCTTAGGGAAACTTTATCAAGAGACGGTTCACCAGTTTGAAGAATTAATTGGTGAAGAAATAAGTACTATTCGCATGGTAGGTGGCGGAACGAAGGATGCACATCTATGTGAAGTGGTAAAACAAGCAACACACAAAGCAGTTATTAAAGGAACAACTGAAGCATCTGCTATGGGCAATGTACTTGTACAGATGCATACTCTCTGTTTATAAATAGATAAGCTAGATTGAGCGTAGTGAACTCAATCTAGCTTATTTTTATGATAAAAAATCTAGAATGTCGCTACTAGTGGTAATATGTTAGTGTTAGATAAAAGTATAAGAAAAAAGGAGCACCCCCCAGGCTAAATGATTAGTTCAGGAGTACTCCTTTTATTTGGAGATCTTATTCTTTTTTATTTGTTGTTTTTTCTTGTTCGTGCCTTTTAGAAACCATCTACTGTCTGTAGCAGGATTGCTAATAAGTCCTGCCATAACTAAAATGGCTAGAAAAGCATTAACAATTTCTTCATAGTTATGCCATCTGCTGTTGTTTGGCATAGTGCTATATGTTTTAGACTAAGCAAGACGCTCTACCATATAGTCATCTTCAAATAGTCCTACATACTTATTGCCTTCTTCGTCTTCATAGGTACCTTTTCCGTGCATTTTGCCATCTACAAGGTCCCCAGTATATTTATGGCCGTTAGGATAGTGGAGTGTGCCATGACCAGTAATATGGCCATCTACAACTTCTCCGATGTAGGAACCTCCTTGGAGGAAGTTAATTTTTCCTTTACCATTTGGCTTATCATCTACTAATTCACCTTCATACATGCCAATGCCTGGGAGCATAACACTGCCATGAGTAGAACTTAACATGTAATCTTCTTCGAAGATGCCTTGGTATTTAGTACCGTTATCTTC
The DNA here is from genome assembly GCA_018883975.1 of Candidatus Niameybacter stercoravium. Classification (GTDB taxonomy): domain Bacteria; phylum Bacillota; class Clostridia; order Lachnospirales; family Cellulosilyticaceae; genus Zhenhengia; species Zhenhengia stercoravium. The sequence continues at coordinate 17,347 of JAHLFD010000102.1, read as the reverse complement.
TTCATACATACCTTCACCATGCATCATACCATCTTTAAATGAACCTATGTATTTATGACCATTCGCAAAAACTTTCATGCCCTTGCCAGTAAGTTGGCCTTGTACCACATCACCACGGTACATGGAGCCATCTTCATAGTTATAAGTACCTTTACCATGAGGGATACCTTCTACTACATCACCTTCATAAGTGCCAATGCCACCAAGTGTAAGTTTACCGCGCCCTGTAGCAATGCCATCTCTAAATTCACCTTCATAGAAGTTACCATTAGGGAAAGTGCAAGAACCATATCCTTGGAGCTTGTTATTCATAAAAGTACCTTCAAAAATAGTACCGTCTGCAGTGTAGAAAATACCCTTACCTTCACGTATGCCATTTAGAAAAGCGCCCTCATGATAAGAGCCATCTGCCCAATGATAAACACCTTTTCCAGTTTGTTCCCCTTTATAGAAGTCACCTTCATAAGACTCACAGTCATCTAAATAGGCTATGCCATGACCATGTGGTTCCCCACTTCTGAATTCACCTTTATAGATGAGTTTACCTGCTTCATTATAAAGCTTACCTGACCCATGAAACATAGGACCTTTCATAGCACCTTCATACATAATATTGCCATTTTTATGGTATAATACTTCATCTTCGTATACATCATCTTTTTGGGAAAATAAAGATTTAAGTTTATCGAACATTTTCGGATCCTTCCTTTGTATAAATTATAGTTATATTATACCATCTTTGACTTAAAAAAAAATAGTTTATACGCCGAAAAGGTAGACAGTTAGTAGATAAGACATGGTAATCCCCACTAGAGATGCCAGAAGAGCACCAACAACAGTATAACGACTATTTTTTATCTTAATGGCCATGAAATAAACAGACATGGTATAGAAAATACTTTCTGTACATCCAAACATGATAGATACAAGTCTACCAATGAAAGAGTCGGGACCATGATTCTTAAAAATATCAAGAATAAGCCCTGTGGAAGCAGAAGAAGAGACGGTGCGCATAAGGGCAACAGGAATAACTTCTGTTGGGAAATTAGAGAATGAGACAAGAGGGCTAAGAAGCCTTACGAGCCCGTCTAAGGCACCAGAAGTCCTAAGCATGGCTATACCTAACATGAGCGCAACAAGAGTTGGAAGAATAGAGAGGACCACATTAACACCTTCCTTTGCACCATCTACAAAAGATTGAAATACATCTACTTTATGTAGAAGTCCATAGACAACAATGAGGAACATAACAGTAGGTACAAGAAAGTCTGATAAGGTTACGAGAAATTTCATTTAATCATTCCTCCTATACATACATTTTGCAAAGGTAATAGCTACAAGGGTAGAAATAGCTGTAGCAATAATAGAAGGGCCTATAACTTCTGTAGGATTGGCAGAACCATATGCACTTCTGTAGGCAATTATATTAATAGAAACGAGTTGGACAGTAGAAATATTGACGATAAGGAACATACACATGGCATGAGTAGCAATTGTAGGATGAGTCTTATTAAGTTTTTGAAGCTCTATCATTGCTTTAAGCCCAGGAGGTGTAGCGGCCCAACCAAGTCCTAAAAAGTTGGCTATAATATTTGTAGCAATATACTTACGGGCAGGATGGTCACGAGGTACATCAGGAAATAAAAAGTTAAGAATTGGTGTCATGCGGTTAGCTAGAGCATCTATAAGATGTGCATTTTCTGCAATACGCATAACCCCCATCCACATGGCTAACGCGCCACATGATGAAATACAGATTTCAACAGCAGATTGACTTGAATTTAATATGCTTTGCGTCATCTGCTGCATATGGCCACCGAATAAAGCCATAAGCATAGAGAAGATAATCATAGCTCCCCAAAGATAATTTAGCATCATATCGCTCCTAACACATAATAAAATAAACTTGTCTCTATAACTATATGCAGCAAGATGGACAAACTTTACACGAAATGGGCATAAATTACATGGTAAAAAAATCAATTAATGGGAATTGAATTGGAAAGTACAAATACTATAAAACAGGAAATTCGACAAAAAAATAAAAAAATATAAAAATAATAGGTACGAATTATGCAGTAATACAATATTATATTAATAAATTGATAAAAAAATCTAAAAAATCGATAAAAATTTACAAAACATCAATTGACTTTTATTGCTAATTATGGTACTTTATTATTACAGAAATTAGAAAAATCTACATGGGTTGACAATATTTTTTTAAAGGGAGAGGATTTAAGTGAAATCAACAGGGATTGTAAGAAAAGTCGATGAGTTAGGACGAGTTGTATTACCAATTGAATTAAGAAGAAACCTTAATATCCAAGAGAAAGATTCATTAGAAATTTTTGTAGATGATGAAAAAATCATCCTTAAAAAGTATGAACCAGCAGATATCTTTAACGGAAGCATGGATGACCTTATTGACTACAAAGGTAAAAAAATATCAAAAGCTACTATTGTAGAACTTGCTAAAATTGCAGGGCTTAAAGTAGCAGAATAAAATACTTAACTATAAAAAGGGCTCCCTAAATAGGGAGCTTTTTATTTGTTTAATAATTATTTTAATCCATATAAAGGTCAGAGAACTCAATATCTACTTTATCACTACCTGTCATATAAGTATAATCTAGATTATGTAGTAAGGTAGGATTTGTTTCAATAGGAAATTTAATAATAAATTCTGTACCTTGGTTTACTTTGCTTTCTACTTCTATAAAGCCCTTATTAAGTTCAACAAAAGATTTTACTAGAGAAAGACCGATTCCAGCACCTTCGGCTTTTCTGATGAGACCATTTTCAATACGTGTAAAACGTTCAAATATAAGTTCTTTACTTTCATCAGGGATACCTACACCATCATCTTTAATATGTATACAGACGTAGCTTGTTTCTAGTGTAACAGTTACCCAAATATGCCCATCTTCATGCCCATATTTGATCGCATTAGAGAATAAATTAAGAAGAATTCTTTCCATAAGGTCAGGGTCAACTGTACAGTAGACTTCTTCCTCATAAGTATCAAAAATGGCAGTAATATTTTTACGCTCTGTATAAGGAATAATGGAATCTAATATATTTTCAGTTAGCATGACAATGTTTAGTGTACGTGGAGAGATATTAAAATAACGGCTTTCTATCCGATTAATATCTAAGAAGTTATTAAGGAGTCTTAAGAGTCTCATACAATTTTGTTCAATCATAGTATTATAATGAGGAATTTTATCATAGTCATGATTGTTAATAAAGTTATTTTGAAGCTGTGTAGCGCTATAGATAATGTTCACAGGGGTTTTTAATTCATGTGAAATAGTGCAGAAAAACTCTACTTTGATTTTCTCAAGTTCTATAGCTTGTTGAAGTTGGTCACGTTGTTTTTTATCGGAGATATCCTTTGCAGAGGCAATAATAGCACGGACTCTATCATCATGAGAAAGCGTAAGATAGAGCTCAACATCAATAAGTTCACCAGTAGAGGTAATAAAGTGTACATCTACAGTTTCAAACTCAATGATGCACCTATACAATGAATGAATGATATCTTCTACTATTGGGCGATCATCAGGTGCAATGTAATCCATAAAGCAAGTATCCATAATCAGATCTAAATCTTTATATTTAAGAAGTGTTCTAGCATTTTCATTAACATGATAAATATTTTGGTTTACTATAATGAACAGAGCATTAGGGTAGAAAAACATCATTTGGGAGTAAAGTGAATTAATATAATGATATTGCTGAGTAAGAACTTCTTGTTCATGTGACATGTGGGTTAAATAAGCGTTCATAAGCTTAGTATTGTCGTGATAGAGTTCTAACTTCTTCATAAGTCTTTGAGAATGCTGGAGGATTGAATCGCTCATAATAATTCTAAAGAAGAGAAAGACGCATGTAAGTAGTATGATCATATAAGGATACCTAGGTATAAAGTAACTCAAACCATAACTTAAAATAATAGTAAGACTGAGCAAAGTCAGGCGTGCTAATACAAAAGAGTTAATCCTTTCCTTAAGAAGATTTTTCTTATTTGCAATATGTATACTAGCAAAAATAGTTAAGAGACTAGTAATCAGTATAATAACTAAGCAAAATATAAAGTAATTATAAGGAACACTATTATGATGTGTTAAAGTATGATTAACCATTAAATAGACTGTAAAAATAATTAAAGTAAAAGACATGTAGCTATAGCAAATTTTTTTACGTATAAGAGGCTGATCAAAGTAGTTAAATACAAGTAAAGTTGCAAGACAGAAAAGAAGAACAAAAATGATAAAGGATTGTATAAATAGAGAGTCAGCTCCAGATGTAGTTAGTGCTTTTGTATAATACTCAACCCAAGTAAGAGGAAGCGTAAGAGTCATAAAAAGTATACTTGTCCCATTCATACATCCTATTACACATAATAGAGACGAATTATGTGCATCTAAGCTATAGATACTTAAAGCCACAATAAGTACGCTAAATATGCATAAAGTGAACATAAATATAAGATAAGCACGTTGCTCATGCCTTGAAAAATAGAGAAAAGATATATTGAATAAAGAAAAGAAGTATATGGTTGCAAGAATATGGGGAAAATTATATTTTTTCATATCATCACCTGATTTAAAATAGTCGTATTTTTATATTATAGTTTATAAATTAATAATTATCTACCATAAACTGCAAGATGTGCTATTAATTAATAGAATCTTTATATAATTATGTTACACTAAATGCAAATGAAAGAAAGAGGTGCAGACATGATAAAATTACTAGTTGACAGTACTTGTGACTTTCCAGAGCGCTTTTTTAAAGAACATACAATAGATTGGCTACCTTTAAGAGTAAGGCTTGAAGATAAAGAGTATGCAGATAAAGAAGAAATTGAAGTACAAGAAGTATACGATGCCATGAAACAAGGGGTAATGCCTCAAACTTCACAGCCACTCCCAGGGGATATTATAGAGAAATTAGAAGCTTATGGAGAAAATAAGGATGATGTAATTTATATAAGTTTCTCAGGTAAGATGTCTGGAACCTATCAGACCGTGCATGTACTTATGGAAGAGATGAGTGCACGTTATCCAGAGAGCCGTTTTACAGCAGTAGACTCCAAATCAGGCTCTATTTGTATAGGATTTATGGCTATGGAAGCTATAAGACTAAGAGATGAAGGTGCTACTTATGATGAAATATTAGCACGTATTAGATTTTTAGCAGATCATGCAGAACATATTTTTACTTTGACGGATTTAAACTGGCTTGTAAAAGGTGGTCGTATTAGCAAGGCAGAGGGCATATTAGGCAATATGCTTAATATTAAACCACTTATTCACGTGAATGATGGTTTTATTGAAGTCTATGAGAAAGTACGTGGACAAAAGAAGCTACTCACTAAACTTGTAGATACAGTAGAAGAGCGTATTGGTGATTATAAGCAACAGACAATAGGGCTTGTTCATGCAGAGGAGACAGAGCTTCTTCATACGATTAGAGAGATGCTAAAAGAACGTTTAGGGGATGTACAGTTTGTAGAGACTGGAATAGGCAGTGTACTAAGCGCCCATTTGGGGCTAAGTGGGATTGGAATATGTTTTTTTAACAAATATTAACAATATGTAAATAGCTTAGATAAAAATGCATTATGATATTAAAAAAATCGTCATAGTGCATTTATTTCTATCTTCTATAATAAAGATAGAAAGTTTCATAAAGTACGGATAAAGAGAGGTATAAAAAATGGAACTAGAAATGTTTGGTTTTATTAATGAGGTGTTAGACCATTTAGATGGCATGAGAATTAATTTAGATATTGCAAGTAGAGAATTAGAATATTTCTTTGAAGACATGCTTGAATCGAGCAATGAAGGCTATTTAAACATTAATTCTCGTGTTAAATCAAAACAAAGTTTAAAAGAAAAAATTCTTCGTTATGATTATTATACAAAGTACAAGACTGTAGAGGGTATGTTTGACCATTTATCAGACCTTATAGGTATTCGTATAGAGTGTAGATTTGTAGGTGATGAAAGTACGATTTATAAGCTATTACGTAAATACTTCAATATACCATCTACAGAGTATGAAGGCTACTCTAGCCCAGAAGGTAATCCTAATGTACTATTAGAGCTTGGCAGTAAGCAGCCTAAAAGTCAAAAAAATGGTATGAAGATGTACCGTATAGATGGCAAATATTTATTTGATGATAGATGTATTAATTTTGAGGTACAGATTAAATCATTAGTTAATATATTCTGGAGTGAGATTGAACATAAAGTTATCTATAAAAATTATAATTATATTATTGCAGACCGTTTCTATAAAGATATTATGAGTTCTATTAAAAACAGTTTAACTACTATAGACCAGCAGCTTCTCCTTATTTCTAATCAGTTTGATAGAGGAGATGCAACAAGTATGAGAGGGCGTAAGGCGCAGATAGAGCAGCTTCTTTCAAAAGCACTCTATGATTTATTTGCTTTAAAAATTAAAAAGAGTATAGGAATCCTTGTAGACTTTAGAAAATCCTGTGATACTATTGTAAAATATGTATTTAGAAATGTATTAGGGGATAATGATGATGTGTACAATGAAACTATGGTAAGTGTATTTGCAAGGCTTAATGAGATTGAGCATAAAGAAATAGACTTTACAAGTCAGATAGAATTTATGAGAAAATGTAACTTAGAAGATACATTTAGTAATAAGATTGCACATTTCATCCAAGAAACAGTTAATGATGAATTCCAATGGAATATATTCTTTAGAATCCTATTTGCTATAGAACCAGATTGTAATGCAGGAGACTTAGAGAAGTTTCTTACATTCTATAAAGAGAGATTTTATAAAGGTGTTAATTTAAAAGGTTTAGAGAAAAAACTTGGAAAAGAACAAACAGCTTACATTATGAATGAGCTAATGAATAGACTAGCAGATCTATTTATCAGGGTAGATACAGTAGAGCTTTTCTATGATAATATTATTGAGCAAATTACAAGTATCTTAAATAACATTCTAGATACTATTAACCGCAATATTAATACATATGAAGAATGGGAGAGGGAAGGAGAAATTTACCTAAGACTCTTCGAGCTTCGTATAGCTTCTATGTTAGATATGGATGTAGAAGCGGTTAAAGTACTAGACTTCCTAGATGATGTACGCAAAAGCGAATCTAATATTGAGATTCACAAAAGTATTGTAAAATATATTGATAAACTTTAAAAGGATTGCCACAAAACCAGTTACTAAGTTTTGTGGCAATCCTTTTTTAGTTACTATATTCTAATCTTCAATAAAGGCTATTTTAACTATTAAAATTTAAAATATTGCATTGGACGTGTATCAGAAGTTCTAAGGCCTGTAAGGTAAGATAAGTTTGGAAGAAGCATTTCAAGCTCTTCTAAAGAGATTTCCGAATTAATAAAGCTATATGCGCCTAGAAGGAGAGTAGTTGCCAGTTTATGTGCATTTCTTAATAAATCGTGGAAACTGTAAGTATAGACATTACCTGTTACAGGATGGAGCCATACGGCTTTTTTTGTATTAAGATAATCTGTGAACTCATCAACACAGTCATGATAAGAGAAAGTTGGCGCTAAGGTTGCAATAGATGAAGGCAGAAAAGGCATAGCTGTAGTAGCCAGGCTCTTTTTAAGGCCTGTTCTATCATAAGTAAGCCTAAAGTAATTTCTAAAATCCTCATAAGAATGTTTGAAAATCTGTCCACCATTTGGAATAGCGTAAATAGAGAATAGAAGTTCCTCATAAAGCTCTAAGATAATAGGTGGTAAGGTAAGGTCCTTAAGAATATGTTTATGGATTTTAAAAGTATGTGCTTTGCGATCAAATTTCTCTTCTAGAAGTAAGGCGTCAATAGCCACTTCTATACGCTTATGCAGTCCCTGATATTTAGTAGTAGTAGGGTCGTCTGCTCTATAGCGCCCGCCTAGATAGAAAATATAAGGATGTGCTGTAATATCAAGAGCATAATGGCAAATAAGACCACTGATATAAGCCATACAAGGATTAAAAAGCTCAGGAGTATCTATGTGCTTCTTAGCAAAGCAGAGAGCAGAAGATAAGAAGTAGCCAGTATGATCTTGGTGCATAAGAGAAGCTACCTTAAAATGGTTATGTTTTTTATAAGGAGCATGGTAATACATTGGATCTGGGCCTTGCAGCCCTATAAAGTAAAGATTACGGTTATCTTTAATAATTTTATAGAGGGGAGAATCTATAATATTTTTTGCTTCGTCTAGCCCAAACAGGTAGTGGGTAATTGTATCTGGCATACTTGTTAACTCCTTCACGTAAGACACTAATTTAAAGTAATTATAGCATTATAAGGAAAAGGGAGATAGAGTATTTTTATAAAAAAAAACACCTAGTAATAGGTGCTTTTTTTGTTTAATCTTTTTTGTCATCGTTATGAGAGGACATAATCTTCAAATTGAAGTAAAGAAGTAAGCCCATAATAACGAAAATAGCTACAATAAATCTAAAATCATGGTTGGCTACAGCAATAGCTGAAAGACCGAATACACCACTGATTGCATAGAGTGTAATAACAGCTTGTTTTTGGCTATATCCTCTATCTACTAGTCGGTGATGAAGGTGTCCTCTATCTGGTGAAGTAATAGGTTTGCCAGCAAGTAGCCTTCTGATAATAGCAAAGGCTGTATCAAATACTGGAAGACCAAGTACAAGAACGGCTATGACAATCGTAACGATTGTATAGCTTTTTAAAAGCCCAAGTATTGAGGTTACAGCTAGGATAAATCCTAAGAAAGTAGAGCCTGTATCACCCATGAAAATAGAAGCTGGATTAAAGTTATATGGAAGGAAGCCTAAGCAAGACCCAGCCAAAATAGTTGTAAGTAAAATAGCAATTGGGTAACCGCTATAAATAGAAAGAACCATAAGGCAAATGGATGCAATAGAAGAAACACCAGCAGCTAAGCCATCAAGGCCATCAATAAAGTTCACCGCATTGGTGATTCCTACAATCCAAATAACTGTAATAGGTATAGAAAGCATATCTAAGAACATTGGTGAGCCGCCAATGAATGGGATAGATATGAAAGGTATGGATACACCAGATAAGGAAACAATAGTTGCTGCTAGAATCTGAATGAGAAACTTAAGCTTAGCACTAAGTTCGTAAATATCATCGAAGAAACCTAGCAGGAAGATAATAAGTGCTCCTGATGTAATACCGATAACTTGTTTCCAATCTAATACCGTAATAAATTGAATACTTATAAATAAAGTAATCATAAAACCTGTCACAATAGCGATACCGCCCATACGCGGGATTGGTTTACTATGCATGTCACGTTTTCTAGGATTTGCGATAGCGCCTACTTTAAAGGCAATTTTTTTGGCCACCGGTGTCATTGCAAATGAAATTAAAAATGCTAAAACAAAGGCCATTATATATAGACTAGCAAAATTCATGCTGTTCATCTCCTTAACTTATGTAGTCTTATGGTCACTTATAAATTTGGTAAGGTGAATATCAGACACTTGAAGGAGTTACTGCTATAACTCGTCATGATAATCACCCTCATAAATAATATGCGAAATGCCCGTATTAATGATAAGTTTCGCACATAAACTACAAGGTTGATTGGTCACAGAGAGTGTAGCACCAGCCGTAAAATACCATGCTGAGCAGTTTGTGCGATTGTGAGTGGTTTAGAAATAAGAATTTTGGTACGCATATGATTATTTATTAAAGCCAATATACGTACCTCTTTTATGCAATGTCTTATTTTGTACCGAATAAACGGTCACCAGCGTCACCAAGACCAGGAACGATATAACCATGATCGTTAAGTTTTTCGTCAAGGCAAGCAACGTAAATGTTTACATCTGGATGAGCTTCTTGAAGACATTTTAGACCTTCTGGAGCTGCGATAAGGCAAAGGAAGTTAATGTTTTTAGCACCTTTATCTTTGATGAATTGTACAGCTGCAACTGCAGAACCACCTGTAGCAAGCATTGGATCAAGAACAAAAAGGTCTCTTTCTTGAATGTCTTGAGGAAGTTTGCAGTAGTATTCTACTGGTTGAAGTGTTTCAGGGTCACGGTAAAGACCAATGTGACCTACTTTAGCAGTTGGAACAAGGTCAAGCATACCATCAACCATACCAAGACCAGCACGAAGGATAGGAACGATGCTTAAGTTTTTACCAGCAATACGTTTACCAGTTGCTTTTCCAATTGGTGTTTCAAGTTCATAATCTTCAAGAGGAAGGTCTCTTGTCGCTTCAAAACACATAAGTTGTGAAATTTCTCTAACAAGTTCACGGAATTCTTTTGAACCTGTATCTGTGCATCTAAGACGTGATACTTTGTGTTGGATTAATGGGTGATCCATAATAAATACTTTACTCATAATAAAATCCTCCTAGAATTATTTTTCGATTTGTTCGATACGTCTGATGTGACGCTCATCATTTGAAAATGGTGTATTTAAGAAAGTTTCTACAACTTTAAGTGCATGTCCTACACCAATAACGCGTGCACCAAGAGCAAGCATATTTGCATCATTGTGTTCACGAGTTGCAGCAGCAGAGAAACAATCATGGCATAATGCACATCTAATACCAGGTACTTTATTAGCGCTGATAGAAATACCAATACCTGTACCGCAAATAATAATACCTTTATCACACTGACCGCTAGCTACGGCATGAGCAGCTCTTTTACCATACTCAGGATAGTCTACAGCGTCAGTTGATGTACATCCAAAATCGATGAACTCAATATTTTTTGAGTTCAGGTAGTTAATGATTTCTTGTTTAAGTTCATAACCACCATGGTCACAAGCAAGTGCTAACATAAAAAAATCCTCCGTCAAATTCATAGTTGTTATTGTATAGTATACGCACTAAGAGATTAATTCATTAGTGCATGTAAACTTAGCTAAATTTCAATAATATGATGTCCTGCTGATTTTTCCAATCTATTCATAATCGCACTGCCGATACCATCTTCAGAAAAAGCAAGTGCATAAACTTTTTGCATGCCTAAATCATCAAAACATCTTAGTGACTCAAATAAATGCGCTGCAAGGTCATTAGGGTGATTGCGGCTCCCTAAACTAATAGTATGAGTCGTTTTAAATAATGTCTTAGTTTCATCATCACATAATACACTAGAACGAATACCATTTTGTGCATCTTCTAAAAGACGTTTATTGATAGCATCTACAACCTTTTGGCTATCTCCCTTATAAATGACTACATCTGCATTAGGTGAATAGTGAGTATATTTCATACCTGGTGCTTTAGGGGTAGCTTTGGCATCTACACTTAATAAAGCGGGGTCCATGACTACTTCACCTAGTACATCTTTAAGCATTTTTTCTGTAATGCCACCTGGTCTTAAAATGGTTGCAACAGGTCCAGTCATATCGACAACTGTTGATTCAAGACCTACAGAAGAATGACCACCATCGATAATAGCATCTATTTTTCCATTTAAATCTTCAAATACTCTTTGAGCATTGGTTGGACTTGGTTTGCCTGATGTGTTTGCAGAAGGTGCTGCAAGTGGTAAACCTGTCGTTTTAATAAGGGATTGTATAACCGGATGAGATGGAAAACGAATGGCAACAGTAGATAAGCCTCCACGTACACTAACAGGTACTAAATCAGAAGACTCAAAGATAAGTGTAAGAGGACCTGGCCAAAAGTGCTCCATGAGCAGACGTGCCTTATCAGGAATGCTCTTAACAAGAGGGTTAAGCATTTCTAAGTCCGCAATATGTATGATGAGAGGATTATCACTTGGACGACCTTTAGCTTTAAAAATATTAGATACAGCTTGTTCATTTAACGCGTTTGCTGCAAGACCGTATACTGTTTCTGTAGGAACAGCAACAAGACCGCCATTTTTTAAAATGTCAGCAGCAGTATGAAGGGCGTTAACATCAGTAATCATTAATGTATTCATGACAATACTCCTATATTTTAGCAGTTAGAAATTTATCCTATATAGTATACCACAAACACTACATAAAAATAATAGTCTGCTATAAAAAAGTGTAAAAATAAAACGAGTCTTGTCAAGACTCGTCTTATTTTTTGGTTTATTTATCTATTTTATAACATAATCTGCATCTTGCTTCATAGCTTTCAGAAGCACCGATTAGAATAAGCGGATCATTATAAGATGCTGGCTGATCTCCAATTAAGCGTTGCGTAAAGTTAGCTGGTCTACCGCATTTCATACAAATAGCAGTAAGTTTAGTAACATCATCAGCAAGAGCTAAAAGTTCAGGCATTTGCCCAAAGCTTTCCGCTTTAAAGTCTTTATCAAGGCCGGCGCAGATAACACGTTTACCTTCATTTACAAGTTTCATAATTACGCTTACAATTTCGCCACCTAAAAATTGTACTTCGTCGATACCAATTACTTTTGTTTCATCAGTAACATGTTCAAGTACTTCCTCAATATGGTTAATTGGCACAGCTTCAAGCTGCTTGCCATCGTGAGAGCAAATATGATTTTCTAAATAACGGTCATCGATTTTTGGAGTGAAAATAATAGTTGGCATCCCAGCTAAAATGGTACGTTTAAGGCGTCTAATAAGTTCTTCAGACTTTCCTGAGAACATAGGACCGCAAATCATCTCTAAACGACCAACATCGATATAATGTGAATACATATCTTAAACAATCCTTTCGGGTACAAAATAATTAATGGTTTTCTCTATCTAATACACATAGCTGAATATCTTTAGGAAGAGATACAAGCTTTTCAAAAACATTAGGAGCCAGTCCGTTTGCACATACTGGTGGTTTTCCTATAACAAGGTGTGTAATAGCATTTTGTGTTATAAAATCACTAATTGTATGAGGAATATCAGTGCTACATAAAAAATGTACTTGGCCACCTAGTTCACTGCCATAGATAAAAAGTTCTTCAAAAAGCTGGCTACTATCGGGCGCTTCAAAAATAGTTTCACCACGTCTGATATGTAGGATATGGAGTTCGCCCCCACTGCTTTTAGCAAGATCATAACCTTTTTTCATAAGGCGTTTACTGTTTTCTTGGATAGTAATACATACGAGTATTTTATTCATGTGCCTACCTCCTAGTTTATGGACTATACCTGCACCTTTAATATCATACAATTAAATTATGAAACTGTATATAGCGATTTGTTAACAAATAATTACCAATTAAATTACAGATTGTAAAAAGCAAGCATTGCAGATGTTGTATGAATAAAGTCAGCTGATGCCATAAGTTCGCGGGCAGAGTGCATGCTAAGCATAGGTGTACCAATATCCACTGAACGGATAGCAACGTGTGAGGCAGTAACAGGTCCAATTGTAGAACCGCCACGCTCATCAGAACGGTTTACGAATACTTGGTAAGGAATATTGTTGCTGTCACAAAGGTGAGCAAATACACCAAATGAATCACTATCTGTTGTGTAGCTGCAGCTAGCACTTAATTTGATAGCAGGGCCATTACCTGGAAGTACTTTATTAGTTGGGTCAGATTTTTCTGGGTAGTTTGGATGAAGAAGATGAGCTACATCAGCAGAGATAATAAATGAACTAGCAAGTGCTCTAAAGTAATCTTCACGTGACTTACCAAGGCTTACTGCAATACGTTCAAGAGTTGTCCCTAAAAATGGTGAGTTAGCACCTTGTTTAGAGGTACTGCCTACTTCTTCATTATCAAAGCATGCAAGTACGTTAACGCCTGAAGCTGAAGAACTATTTAAAAGGGCATGGAGTCCGCTATAAACCATAGAAAGGTCATCAAGACGAGATGCAGAGATAAATTCTTCATTTAAACCTACCATACAGCTTTTTTCTGTTGGGTAAAGGAATAAATCCATTTCTAAAATGTCAGAAGGAGCTACATTAAGTTTTTTAGCAACTTCTCCAAGTATGATATTCCCTTCAAGTTTTTCTTTAACATAAGAAACAACTGGGAGGGTTTCTTTTTGTGCGTTAAGTTTAACGCCATTATTTACGTCACGGTTCATATGAATAGCAAGGTTAGGAATAATTAAAAGTGGTCTTTCAAGATCTACTAATTTAATAGTTGGTCTAAGCACGTTGTCAGATTTAAGTGCTACACGGCCAGCAGCTGAAAGTGGTCTATCAAGCCATGTGTTGAGAATAGGACCACCGTAGATTTCAGTATTTAATTTTACGTAACTTTCAGTAGTCATTTGAGGATTTGGTTTAATTCTAAATCCAGGGACGTCTGTATGCGCACCTACAATTTTAAATCCTTCATTTTCAACAGCAGTACTGTTTACAATAAAGGCAATAACAGCAGATTGATTAGAAGTTACATAGTATTTACCATTTACTTCAAGGTTCCAGTTTGAAGATGGATCTAAGTAAGAGAATCCATTTGATTCTAATTGGCTAATAATTGTATCTGCAGCATGAAACATAGATGGACTTTGATCAATGAAAGACATGAGTCCATTTACTAATGTATTAGACATAATAAGCCTCCTTGTATGTGATATTCAAAATATTTTTCACTTAGTATTCTAACAAAAATATGAACATAATAACAGGGAAAGAGAAAAAGTATTGACAAAAAGCAACGGTCTGCATATTATAATGATATATGAGCAATCATTCATATGAAGGGAGGCAGTAAGATGAAATTTATATTTAGGGTTGAAGGCATCGATTGTGCAAACTGTGGTGCTAAAATTGAGAGAGCTTTAGAAAATGATAAGATGTTTGATGAAGCATACCTTAATTTTATGTTAAAGAAAATAGAAGTACATACAAAGGAAAGCGATGAAAAACTCGTAGAAGAACGTGTAAGACAAATTGCAACACGTGTTGAAAGTGGCGTAACATTAAGTAGAATTGATACAGGGTATAGAGGTGAAGTAGAAGTTCGTACGCCAGAAGAGAAGCATGAACATACACATGGAGAGGCATGTGGATGCGGTGGACATGATCATGAACATAAGCATGAAGAAAAACATGAACATAAACATGGAGAAGCATGTGGATGTGGTGGGCATGACCATGAACACAGTCATGAAGAAAAACATGAGCATAAACATGGAGAAGCATGTGGATGTGATGGGCATGACCATGGGCACAGTCATGAAGAAAAACATGAGCATAAACATGAAGAATCATGTGGAGAGAGCTGTGGATGTAGTGGACATACTCGTGGTAGTGTAGAGCGTTCTGTGGATAAAAAAGATAACTTCCCAGTAGGATGTGGCTGTGGATGCACTTCGCCTAAATCTAAAGAAAAAGAAAGTAATATGTTAATGCGTATTATTTGTTCTCTAGGACTTTTACTCTTTGGCCTTGTAACAAAGATAGATTTATTTGTGTTTATTTCTTATATTGTTATTGGTTATGATATTGTTTTAAAAGCTATAACAAACATTGCAAAAGGCAAAGTATTTGATGAAAACTTCCTTATGACTATTGCAACGATAGCAGCATTTGTAATTGGAGAGCATCCAGAAGCAGTAGCAGTTATGTTATTTTATCAAGTAGGTGAGTATTTCCAATCTAAAGCAGTTGCTAAATCACGTAAAGCTATTGAAGGCCTTATGGATATTAAACCAGAGTTTGCTCGTGTGAAACAAAATGGCAACTGGGTTGTTGTGTCACCAGATACCATTAAAGTAGGTGATGTGATTGCTGTTAGACCAGGTGAGAAAATTCCTCTTGATGGTGTCATTGTAAAAGGTGCAACGACTATTGACCATTCTGCACTGACTGGAGAGTCTGTACCTGTATTTGCTGAGGAAAACAGTGAAGTATTAAGTGGAAGTATCAATATTGAACAGCTTATTGAAATACGTGTTACACAAGTTTTAAGAGACTCAACAGTTTCAAAAATTTTAGATCTTATAGAAAATGCAACAAGCAAAAAAGCTCAAACAGAAAAATTCATTACTAAATTTGCTGCTATCTATACACCAATTGTTGTAATTGCAGCAGTGCTTATTGCCATTATTCCATCTCTTATTACAGGCGAGTGGAATCATTGGGTTTATACAAGTATCGTATTCTTAGTTATTTCATGTCCATGTGCACTTGTTGTATCTATTCCACTAAGCTTCTTTGGTGGCATTGGAGCAGCATCTAAGCAAGGTGTACTTATTAAAGGAAGTAACTACCTTGAAAGATTAAATGAAGTAGATACTTTTGTAATGGACAAAACAGGTACTATCACAAAAGGTTCATTTGAAGTTATTGGTATGTTCCCAGCTAAAAAAGGGTTAGAAGAAGACCTTATAAGCTATGGTGTGCAGTTAGAAAGACATTCTAACCACCCTATTGCAAAGGCCATTGCTAATTATAAAAAAGGTGTAGCTGAAGTAGAGATGACAGGCTTTACAGAAAAAGCAGGTTATGGTTTAAGTGCACTTATTGAAGGTAAGAAGGTTATTGCAGGTAATGAGCGCTTAATGGAAGAGGAAAAAATTGCTTATAAAGTACCTAAAGTAGTTGGTACAAGTGTTCATGTAGCTGTAGATGGTGAGTATTTAGGCTGCATTATTGTAGCAGACGTTGTAAAAGAAGAAAGTAAAGCAGCTATTAAAAAGCTGAAAGAAAAAGGCATTAAAAAAGTTATTATGCTGACAGGGGATAAAAAAGAAGTAGCAGACTACATTGGTAAAGAAGTAGGTGTAGATCAGGTTTATGCAGGGCTTCTTCCTCAAGATAAAGTAACAAAAGTTCAAGAACTTATTGATAAAGGTGAGAAGGTAGCCTTTGTAGGTGACGGTATTAATGATGCGCCAGTATTAGCATTAGCAGACATAGGTATTGCCATGGGTGGTATTGGATCAGATGCAGCAGTAGAAGCTAGTGATATTGTATTAATGCAGGATAATCTCATGCAAGTTGTAAAAGGTATGGATATTGCTAAACAAACTAAACGTATTGTAAAACAAAATATTATCTTTGCATTAGGTACAAAGTTTATTGTTATGCTTCTTGGTATTTTTGGTATAGCTAATATGTGGCTTGCCGTATTTGCAGACGTAGGGGTTTCTATTATTGCTATTTTAAATGCTATTAGAATTCTTCCTCAAAAAAATAAATAATAAAAAATAAGCTGGGCCTTTGAGGGTTCAGCTTATTTTAGTTTCAAGATATAAGAGATAAATAGTGCTCTTTAATTTGTTGAGCTGTAGCAAGTTCACTAGGTGGAATAGGAATGTTAATGATTTGAAAAGGGCCATAAGGTGTACCGGGAGCGCCATAGACAAATCTAAGGTAATTTTGAGCCCCAGGTATAATCTCAATTTCTTCAAGCATATAGCAAGCTTTATAGATACTATAAAGCTCATTGTTAAAGTAAATATAGTGATTGTTAA
>JAHLFD010000101.1:0-15334 GCA_018883975.1 Candidatus Niameybacter stercoravium | reverse complement strand
ATCGTCGGCAGCGTCAGATGTGTATAAGAGACAGGGTTAAAAATATGAATAAGGTTTATAAAAATGGTAAGTTAGAACTACGAGCTTTATTTGATATAGACTTTAAAGTGAACTCTGGAGAATTTGTGGCTATTATGGGTGCATCAGGTTCTGGGAAAACTACCTTCCTTTCTATTTTAGGATGTTTGGATCAAGCTACAGAAGGTATATATATATTAGATGGAGTTAATATTTCTAAGCTCAGAGATAAGGACTTTGCTAAATTACGTAATGAAAAGATAGGATTTGTTTTTCAAGCTTTTAATTTACTGCCTAAGCTTACCATATTAGAGAATGTGGAGGTTCCATTGATGTATGGAGGAGTCAAGCCAAGAGAGAGGCGTAAGCGTGCACTAGAAGCATTAGAAAAAGTAGGCCTTAGTGATAGAATTAAACATAAACCTAATGAAATTTCTGGGGGGCAGAAACAAAGAGTAGCGATTGCAAGGGCCCTTGTTAATCGCCCATCTATTCTTTTTGCAGATGAGCCTACAGGAAATCTAGATAGTAAGTCAAGTATAGAGATTATGAAAATCTTCCAGCAGCTTAATGATGAGGGGGCTACCATTGTTATGGTTACCCACGAACCTGAAATTGCGTCCTATACTAAACGGAAAGTAGTTTTTAAGGATGGACGTATTGTTACAGATGAGAAACTGGAGCAAATTAAACTGTAGTAAAGAAATACACATAGAATTTACATCGGAAATTTATAATGAAAGTTGCGAATCAGGAAATTAAAACATAGAAAGTACGTTTGACAATTTTCTAACCATTTACTATAGTAGATGACGTATTAAACTTGCTGATATGTGGAAGTTTTAATTAAAATACAAGGAGGATATTATGAAAATTAAAAAAAAGTTAGTTGTTGCCATAGGCGCAACACTTATTGTATTAGTAATGGGGATGAGTTTATTAGGAGGTCAAAATAAAGGGCCTGTTTTAATAGGAGATCCACAAGGACAACTGGTTAATGTAGACAAAGCTATTGAAACAGACATTCAAACAAAGATTTCTGCAACAGGTATGGTAACAGCTGATAAAAAGGAAACAGTATTGGCAGATCTCAATACGCAAGTTGAAAAAATAAACGTTGAAGTAGGGGACTTGGTTAAAAAAGGTGACGTACTTCTTACATATAAACAAGAAACAAAAGAAAACCTTGAAAGAGATTTAGAGAAATTAGATCTCCAGATAGAAAGTAGTAAGATTTTATTAAATCAGATGCAAAATGCAAGTAAACAATCTGTAATGGGAGCCGAGACAGCTGTTGCCAATGCAGAAAAAAATATTCTAGATTTAGAAGATAGTATTAAGAGTATAGAAACTTCTTTAGAGATTTCAAAGAAGAGTTTAGAAAAAGCACAAAATAATTATGATGTAACAAAACAGCTTCATAGTGAGGGACTAGCTGCTAAAACAGAGTTAGATGATGCGGAGCAAGCACTTATGAATGCAAAAGATCAAGTAAATTCTCTAGAAACAAAAATTCAGTCTACAAAGAAAAGTTTAGAGACGGCTAAAATGCAGCAGGAAAGTGCACAGTATGATTTAGATGTCTTATTAAATAAAGTGCAAGATCAAACAAAGTTAGAGAATATAGCAGTTAAACAAAATGAGATTGCATCTTTAACCCTTCAAAAACAGGCACTTTTAGAGCAGTTAGAAAAAGCAACTGTAAATGTGATTGCACCAATGGATGGCGTGGTTTCAGAAGTGAAGGTACAAGATGGCAGTTATGTAGCACCAGGGGCAGAGCTTGTAAAAATTATTAACCCAGACCAATTAGTAGTAAAAGCTGAAATTTCACCTTATTATGCAGCACAACTTGAAACAGGGCTTAAAGTAGCAGTGAAGTACAATGGTTCTACAACTGTAGAGACAGAGGGAACAGTTTCTATGGTTTCTCCAGTAGCTGTACAAAAATCAGCGCAGGATAAAAGTGCAACAAGTACAGCTATTCCGGTAGAGGTAGCACTTGATAGTAGTAAAGGTCTTAAAGAAGGATTAACTGTAGACCTTAAAATTATTACTTCAGATGTAAAAGATGTTATAGCAGTACCTCTTCTTGCAACCATGACAGATAAAGAAGATAATAATTACCTCTTTGTAGTAGGGGCAGACGGTAAGCTTTCAAAACGAATGGTTAAACAAGGTGCAGCAGATAATCAGTATGTACAAGTAAGTGATTTAGAAGTTGGAGATATTGTGGTAACAAATCCGACAGAAGCACTTGAGGATGGTATGAGTGTAAGATATCTACCATTTGAAGAAGCAGGTGAGCAAAATGATTCAAATTGAAAAAATGAATAAAGTTTATAAAAACGGTAAGATGGAATTACAAGCTTTATTTGATGTAGATCTTAAAGTAAATCCCGGAGAATTTGTGTCTATTATGGGCACATCAGGTTCTGGAAAGACTACCTTCCTTTCTATATTAGGTTGTTTAGATCAGGCGACAGAGGGCACTTATATTTTAGATGGTGTTAATGTTTCTGAAATGCAGGATAAAGATTTCTCTAAACTACGTAATGAAAAGATAGGATTTGTTTTTCAGGCTTTTAACCTATTACCTAAGTTTACTATTTTAGAAAACGTAGAAATACCTCTTATGTATGGTGGTGTTAAACCAAAAGAAAGAAAAGAGCGTGCAACAGAAGCATTAGAGAAAGTAGGACTTGGCCATCGTCTTAAACATAAGCCTAATGAAATTTCTGGGGGACAAAAACAAAGGGTAGCTATTGCAAGAGCCCTTGTTAATAATCCTGCTATTCTTTTTGCAGATGAGCCTACAGGAAATCTAGATAGTAAGTCAAGTATAGAGATTATGAAAATCTTCCAACAGCTTAATGATGAAGGGGCTACCATTGTTATGGTTACGCACGAACCTGAAATTGCTGCCTATACAAAGCGAAAAGTTGTCTTTAGAGATGGACGTATTATTGCAGATGAAAAACTTGACCAGATTAAACTAGACTAAGGAGGAGAGGGTTATGAATTTAATAGAATGTATTAAGAGTGCAATGAACCAGCTCCTTGGTAATAAAATGAGGACCTTCCTTACTATGCTTGGTATGTTTATAGGAATCGGTTCTGTTATTATGGTACTTGGGCTAGGTGCAGGTGTAAAAGATTTAATGATGAGTACTTTTGATGCTATTGGAAAAGGTACTGTTATGATTAATGTAAAAGATGGCAGACCAGAAAATATGCTTAACCAATCAGACCTTGAGGTTATCCGTGAAATGAAAGAAGTTGAAGATGCTGTATTTGTAGGCGAGAACTGGATGACAAGTATCAAGGACTATAAGAAAGAAGATAAATGGATTTATTTCGCAGGTGCACCTTATAATATATCTATTGTACAGGATGTAGAGATTACAGCAGGACGTATGTATGCAGAATCTGAGGAACTGGCAAAGGCTAATGTATGTGTTGTTTCAGATACTTATGCCAAAGTGATCTTAGGAAGTGATACACCAAGTGATGCAATAGGTAGAATGCTTGAACTTGATATTGCAGGAGAAAAGCATGAGTTTGAAATTGTAGGAATTAAGAAGGAAATGAGCTTTCCTGGAATGCCAGAAGAGATGATGCCGCTTATAGCTTATATTCCTTTCCATACTATGGATCAAATTACTAACTTTGGAGATTTAAGAAGCTATACAGGTGGTTTTAAAGTTAAAGAAGAATACAATCCAAATGAAGTAGCTTATCAGGTAAGTAGACTCTTAGACAAGAGGCATAATACTCAAAATGGCTATCAGACTCAAAGTGCAAGTAGCATGTTAGATCAGATGAATACAGTTATGAGTGTTGTAACAGGTTTCATCAGTTTTGTAGCTGCTATATCACTTGTAGTAGGCGGTATTGGGATTATGAATATTATGCTTGTAACTGTTAAGGAACGTACAAGGGAAATTGGTGTACGTAAGGCTGTAGGGGCAAGTAATAAAGAAATTTTAAGACAATTCCTAGTAGAGGCTGTTATACTCACATTATTAGGTGGTATAATAGGGATGTTATTAGGTTATGTAGGAGCAGTGGCGTTAGGGAATGCCTTTGGTATTACGATTAGCTTAACTTCAGATATGATTTTATTTGCAGTAGGAACATCTAGTGCTATAGGCATTATTTTTGGAGTATATCCAGCGCGTCAAGCTGCGAAGCTTGACCCTGTAGAAGCACTTAGATATGAATAGGAGGGGAAAAATGGATACTAGAAAGATTATGGCCTGCTTACTTGGCGCAACTTTGATGGTGGGAGCGAATAACTTTACATATGCCAAGGAAGTAAAAGAGGAAAAAATTCTTACGCTTAAAGAAGCTGTAAATAAAGCACAATCTAAAAGTCTCCAGCTTCGTATAACAGAAAGAAATACAGAACTTGCTAAAGAAAATGCAGAGATGGCTTATTTACAGGGCGGCTATTATGCATATGACAGCAAAAATGTAGATTATCAATATACACAAAAACAGCAAGGTGTCATTAAAGACCAAATTGCATTAAGTGTTACAAATCTTTATGAAGATATTATTTTAAGTGAAAAGAAATTAGATAATTTAAGTGCAAGTTTACAGCTTTGGGAAAAACAGAATATGAAAGATCAGATTGAGTTTGATAGAGGGCTTAAAAGCAACCTTTATATGCAACAGAAGGAGCTAGAGCATCAACAGTCTCTTCAGAGTAAAGCAGATCTTGAAAAGCAGCTTGAACTTAAGTATATGCAACTTGGCAATATGGTAGGGCTAACTATGAAGCACTATACCCTTGAAGAGCCAGAAATTGTTTTCGAGCCATATAGGGAGGTGACTTATTTAGATAGTTTTGCTTCTAGTAAAGCTGAAGACCATGTAGCACTTTGGAAAGCAACAGAGGAGCTACGCGTTGCACTAGAAACACCTATTTTTACACAAGATTATATGACGGTGATTACCATGAAGGCTAACCGTGAAACAGCTAAAGATAATCAGAGACTTACAAAAGAAAATCTAGAAAAGTCTATTCGCGAAATTTATGTGCAAGTGAAACAATTAGAATCTCAATATAACCTTTTAGTAAGTCAGCTGGAACTTAAAGAAAAAGAGCTTAAAGTGAATGAGCTATACTTAGAAAGAGGTATGATTTCTAATCTACAGTATGAGCAGAGTCAACTGGCTTATGATAAAGCAAAGCTAGAGCTTGAACAAGTTGTCAGCCAGCATAATCAACTTAAATATCAGCTGGATCATCCACATCTTATCCCAGCTGTATAAAAGTTAAAAGATAGTTATACAAGGTATAACTATCTTTTTTTTTATCTTACAAACAGTTAATATTGTGTTAAAAATTATTAGGCATAATACAAATATCTACAATGAGATAGAGGGGATACATATGTTGCATTATTATCTTACAAAAGAATTAACAGTAGTGGAAGTTGTAGCTAAACTAAAGAATCAGCTTAAAGATGAAAATATTTTAAGCGTAGGTTGCAATAAAAAAGGGAGAGCCTTTGTAGAGACAGACTGGTATATTTATGAAGTGAATGTAAAAGGGGATCGTTACACACTTCCAGTCATGTGGTCAAAGTCCAAGAAGCCGTTTTTAATTGTAGGTATTTTGACTGTTTTATTTTTAATGTTTTTTGTAGGAGGGTTTATTACTGATTTTATGGTTATTGCGATTTTGTGCAGTTTAGGACTTGTCAATGTATTTAAACGTACAGAAATCAGTAAGATGAAGCTAGCTATTGAACGTGCACTTAATGAAAGTTAAGTCTATAAAAGATTAAAGGAGTCAGTCATGAAAATCAAAAGGTATGCTATAGGGCTTATCAGTCTAACACTTATAGTGATAACGAGTGCTTGTTATCTTTTCTTTAGCAAACATCAGTCACGTTATTCCCCTAAAGAAGAGCCTATACATGAAGACAATACTAGAGTACAGGAACAAACTATAACAGGTGAGGAAAGCAAATATTTCTTTGAGTTTGCTAAAAAAGCATTAGAAACTTATTTTGAAGAAGATTTAGCCATTATAGATCCTGCTATAAGAAGTATTCAAACAGATG
Source organism: Candidatus Niameybacter stercoravium (assembly GCA_018883975.1). Classification (GTDB taxonomy): domain Bacteria; phylum Bacillota; class Clostridia; order Lachnospirales; family Cellulosilyticaceae; genus Zhenhengia; species Zhenhengia stercoravium. The sequence continues at coordinate 9,239 of JAHLFD010000101.1, read as the reverse complement.
GCTTACAAAAATATTTTATCACATTAGATAGCATAGGCATTGATAATGAGTATAATGTAGACCTTTATCATTACTATATGGTAATTCATAGAAATCCAGAGGATAAGCTTTATGTAATGCCTTTTGGTATAGAGGTTGTAAAAGGTGAAATAGATAAGGTAAAGCAAGACCTTCTTACAAGTATGCTTAAATCTGTTAATGGATGGGGACTCGAACATGAAAAAACATGGCAAAGATGGCAGGATGTTATGGTGAATATGAACTATGAAAATGCAGAATCACGGCAAGGACGTATACATACTACAGAAACTATCTTTTATGTCCAAAGCTTAATTTGTTTTATTAATGAATACATTACCAACATGCCAGATGAAGCTTTTATGCAAATTAGTAAGACTGGACTTTATCAAGAAGTACTAGATTTTGAAATAAAGAGTATTACAGATGTAAATCAGCATGAAGAAAGTTATGCCATAGTAGAAGGAAAGGTGCGCGTCTATGAAAAAGAGCGTATTCATGATTATCAAGTTGAGATGACTTATAAAATAAAAAGAAATATAGATGGAAGTTTTACCGTTGTTCATCAAAAGGGGCAAGTTAAATAAAAAAACTAGATTTTATGGCTGTTTTTAGGTAAGATGTTAATAAGAAGATACATTTAAGATGGAAGGAATGTATATATGCAAGTGAAGAAAAAAGTCATTATAGGTAGTGTGGTTGTACTTGCTTTCCTATTAATCACATGGGCAGTTATAATGAGAAAGCCTATAAAAGGCATTATCATAGAAGAGGAGATAACAGATTTACCACAAAAGCCAAGAGTTTCTCTTGATACATATATGCCAGTTATAAAAGATACTATGTGGATTTATGAAGATTCTACTACACCTTATGTGCCTATTAGTGTATGGGTGGATTTTATTAAGGATAATATTATTCAGATTAGATTTAAACAAGGTGATAAGATTACTGCAAAAGTCTTTATAGAGGAAGAAGAGGCCATTTATGAAGTGGCTACTGTAGAGAATGCAACGATTAAACAGGATTATACCACACTTAGACAATACAATAATATTATCATGAAATTGCCTATGGAAGTAGGAAGTAGTTGGATAATGGCTGATAAGGCTATTCGTACTATTACACAAACAGATGAAGTATATGAAACAGAGTTAGGTGAACAAACAGGTATAGAGATGACTACGAGACATGAGGACTATACTATTACAGAGACTTTTGTAGAAAAGATAGGACTCTATTCAATAAGATATGAAACCCCTCAGCAAACAAGAACTATTCAATTTTCGAAAATGATTTCTAATAAACCTCAAGAAGAGGTAGTAGAGCTTTATTTAATGAATAAAGCGACGGGAAAAATGGAGACTATTTTTGAAAAGGTAGCCGTTATGACTAATGAGGAACCTAAACATTTCTTAACAGATTTATTAAAAAAAGCACCTAATGAAAATTATCTCATAGATATTTCAAATGGAGCTATTATCAATAAGCTTTTTTTAGATGAAGAAGAAGCTTGTTTATATGTAGAGATGAGTGAAGATTTTATAGATCCTCAGTACAGTAAGGCAGAAGAAGGAAAAGTCATAACAAGTTTAGTAAATACATTAGGGCATTATTACAATGCAGAATATGTTGTCATGACAGTTGAAGGTGAAGCATATCCTTTAAAGAGTCCGTTAAATGATATTAATGGACGTATCAAAGTGAAAGACTCATTTTACTAAGGGGGAAAGCTGTTGAGGAAACATATTTTATTAATGGGATTTATGGTTTTCATATGGGTTCTAAGTAGTGGATTAACGTATGCTACAGAACCCTTTTTTGTATCTTTAGGGAGTATTCAATCTTATACGGTACCTTATGCAGAGCAAAATACCTTATTGCTTTCACGAGATGGTAGCTATGCTACTAAGGTACAAAAAGGAAGCCGTATTACAAAGCCTGGTACATATTATTTAAGTCAAATAGAATCAGATACACTTAAGGGGATAACAAAATTTCAAATCCCTTATAACATGAATCAAAATGAGTGGCGTATAGATAGTGAAAAGGAACTGCCTGAAATACTTAAGTATACGCTTGAAAATTATAAGGAGAAAATCACAATTAAGTTTAATAAGGGTACCTATACGATTAATCAGATGAATGAACTCATTTATAAAGCCTTAGATGAACTGATGGTAACTTATCCTAAAGTGACATATGTAAGTTATAAGCTCACAAGCTATGGTAATAAAGCACCTAAAATTTTATTAGAATTTACTTATGCACTGCCTCAAATTCCTACTTTGAAGCAGTATGATAAAAATACAGACCAGAAGATAGAACAACTTATTAAACAGCTTATTCAGCCGGGTATGAAAGACTATGAAAGAGAATGGGTATTAGGTGATTACCTTATTAAAAATCTTATCTATGCAAAGCAGGAGACTCATTTAAACCATACTATGCAGGGTGCTATAACAGAAGGGATAGCTGTGTGTGATGGTTATGCAAAAAGTTATATGTATCTGCTTAATAGTATAGGCATTCCAACACAGTTTGTAACAGGTGAGGCAGATAACATTCCTCATGCATGGAATTTAGTTAAGCTTATAGATGGTTATTACCATGTAGATTTAACGTGGGCTGATTTAGAAGAAGACCATATAGGAAACTTTTATAATTACTTTAATGAGACAGATACTTATATGAAATTAACCCATATATGGGAAGAAGGGCATTTTCCAAAGGCAGAAGGGAAAAAGTATTTGTCTATCTATTCACCTATACCTAGAGAGGGGATTTATAAGGTAAGTTCTCAAAAGGAGTGGCAAGCATTAAAAAAACAGCTTGGTAAGGATGGCTTAAAAGAGGCTAATATTATTTTTTACAATGTGGGTAAGGAGCGCTGGTCTATAGAATCTATTTTAGATAGTATTTTAAAAGTAGAGCAGAGAGATATTACTTATTCAGCCTATTATAAATATGATAGTTTAATTATTAATTACAAAGGGCACTAAAAAAAGAGGTGTAAACACCTCTTTTTTTAGTGGCCCCAATTTCCTTTGGCATGGCAAAATGGACACTCGATTTCACTGTCAGGCTTAGTGCTCAGATTAAGCAGGGCAGTGCTTGGATAGTAAGCATCACTTGAGTAAGCAAAAGGGTCAATAGCATTAGAGAGATATTCAGGACCATAGAGATCATAGCCACAATTTTTACAACGTAAATAATTTGCCATTTGCATCACCTCGTCTCTAAAGTAAATCTCTTATTTATAGGATGTCCAGAATTTAGCAGTCTATACATTTCTAGATTTTGGAAGGATAGAAAGAATAAAATCTCGCATCCTAATAAAGAGATATAAGAACGAAGGAGAGATAAAATCATGAAAAAGTTTTCAGCAAAAATGCTTTGCGGTGTAATGGCATGGAGTTTAGCCATTAGTCCAATCTTTGCGTGTACAGCAGCTCCAAAAGCAGATGTAAGTAAACCTGTACCTAATCAAAATTCTTCTACTTATTGTGAATGTATGGTAGCAAGTGCCGAGAAAGCACCAGAACAAAAATCTAGAGAAACAGAAGACGCTGGTACTCGTGCAAAATGTGGCAGTAACAAACCTATCTCAAAGCCAGAGACAAGTAAGCCAGCTATGCCAGTAAAACCGGAAACAAGTAAGCCAGTTGCACCAGTAAAACCAGAAGTGAGTAAGCCAGCTGCGCCAGTAAAACCAGGGACATGTAAACCAGCCGCACCAACAAAACCAGCACATAATAAACCTGCTACAGATCATGAATCTACACAAAATACTTTCGTTATTGATAACTTCAAAGTTATTCAAGGTGCACTTCAAAAATTAGGGGTACAACCAGAAGAATTAGAAGGCATGATTAAAGAAGGTAAGAAATTACCTGAAGTACTTGAACTAAAAAATATTCCTGTAGCTAAATTTAAAAAGGCTCTTTTAAAACAATACTATGCCGCTATTAATGAAGGTGTAGAAAATAAACAAATTACAAAAGAAGAAGCTAAAATGCTAAGAGCTGCAATTAAAGAAAAAGTCATGTCATGGCTTCAAACTAAATAGAATGCTTGACAAAAAATAAAAAATACTTTAAACTTCCATAAGTTTAAAGTATTTTTTTATACATAGGAGAGAGAAAATGCTTCAATTTATGAAAGACATGATAAAAGATAAGCCATTTTTAAAAATGCTATTTGTACTTGCTATTCCAATCGTTATTCAAAACCTTATTAGTTCATCCCTCAATATGATTGATACCTTAATGATTGGGAGACTAGGAGAAGGTGAAATAGCAGCAGTAGGGCTAGCTAATCAGCTCTTCTTGCTCATTATTACAGGACTTACAGGAATTTGTGCAGGAGCAGGGGTGTTTATTTCTCAATACTGGGGGAAGAAAGACCTTGTGAATATAAAGAGAATGCTAGGGCTTGCACTAACAGTAGGAAGTATCTATGCTCTGGTTATTACTGTATTTGTACAATGTTTTCCAAGTCAATCTATAGGTTTCTTTAATAAAGATCCTAAAATTTTAGAATTAGGAACAGTTTACCTTCAAATTGTATCTATCAGCTATATTTTTACAGCGATTACTTTTGCCTATAGCTTTGCACTAAGATGTATAGGGCGTACACAGCTCCCTATGATTGCGAGCGGTATTGCAGTAGTTGTTAATGTAATTTTTAATACAGTGTTTATTTTTGGTTTAGGAGAATTCATTCCAGCTATGGGTGTAGCAGGTGCAGCCTTAGCAACTTTACTTGCACGTATTATAGAGACTATTTTCATTATAGTAGGTGTATATAAAATGAAGTACGAATTAGCAGCTCATATTAAAGAACTATTACCTATTCCACGTGAGCTTATGGAAAGAGCAGCAAAACCTATGCTTGCTATTACAGGTAATGAAGTATGTTGGGGGCTAGGGAGTATTGTCTATACTAAAGCCTATGGGCATATTGGTTATGAAGCGGTAACCAGTGTACAAATTGTAAATACAATAACTAATTTCTTCTTAGTTGTTATTTTTGCTCTAGCTTCTGCAGTATTGACTATTGTAGGTAATGCCATAGGTGAAGGGGATGTGCCAAAAGCTAAGCTTTATGCAAAGCGTATTATTGTATTATCAATGGGGATAGGTGTTTTAATCTGCCTAGGGATTATTTTACTTGCACCATTTATTGTAAGCTGCTTTAATGTGACACCTGAAGTAGCTAATGTAACTATTAATATTCTACTTATTAATGCTTTTATTATTATTCCTAGAGTCTTTACTATTGTTATGATTATGGGGATTTTTAGAGGAGGCGGAGATACAAGATATTCCCTTATACTTGAATCTTGTACAATGTGGCTTATTGGTGTGCCTTTATCCTTTATTGGTGCGTATCTCCTAGGATTTAGACTAGAGTATGTAGTAGCCATGATTATGATGGAGGAATTAGTAAAATCTATATTCTGTATGGTGCGCTTTAAGTCATCTAAGTGGATACATAATATGGTTGAACATTAAGAATAGAAAAGTTATAATAAAATCATACTATTTGTTAAAATTTAGACTATTAGGGGTGAGTCTATGGAAATCAAGGTATGTGTAGGTAGTGCTTGCTATGTAAAGGGGTCACATGAAGTGATTGAAACGCTTCAGGAACTTATTAAAGCGTATGGGTTAGAAAAGCAAGTTGTTTTAAAAGCAGCTTTTTGTTTAGGCCATTGTACAGATGCTGTATCCATACAGATAGGGGATGTAATCTATGGTGTACCTAAAGAAGAAGTGACAACTTTCTTTAAAGAACAGGTGTATAGGAGGATTCAATCATGCAAGTAATGAATTTCTCGAGTACAAACTGTAAAAACTGCTATAAATGTGTAAGGACTTGTGCTGTTAAAGCTATAGAAGTTAAAGATGATAAAGCACATATTATCACGGAAAGATGCGTAGCTTGTGGGCATTGTCTAGTAGTATGTCCACAGAATGCCAGAGACGTAAAATCTAGTTTAGAAAGTGTGAAAAAAGTTTTAGAAGAAAAGCGCAGGGTAGTCGTTTCACTAGCACCTTCTTACAGGGCTTACTTCGAAGAAAGTGGTAAGTTTATTGCGGCACTTAGACGATTGGGATTTGATCAAATAGAGGAGACTGCAGTGGGAGCAGAAGTAGTCTCTAGGGCCTATGAGGCTTATATACGTCAAACAGATAAGACTGAGCTCATTACTACGTGTTGTCCTTCTACAGTAAGGCTTATAGAAAGATATTACTCTGACCTTATGGATACCATGATCCCTATTGTATCACCTATGATTGCGCATGGGCGTATGATTAAGGAGCAGTGTAAAGAAGCTTATACGGTCTTTATAGGACCTTGTATTTCTAAAATATGTGAAGCACTCAGTGATGAGCTTGAAGGAGATATTGATGCTGTTTTAACCTTTGATGAAATGCTACATTGCTTTAATGAAAAAGGCATTGATTATAAGAACCTTGAGCCTGAAAGTCCAAGTCAGATAGGGACCTTAAGGGGAAGCAAATATCCTGTAGTCGGAGGTGTTTTAAATGGCATTAGACCGACTTTGGAAGAGAAACATTTAGAGGTACTTCGTGTGCATGGCATGGAGAATTGTAAAGAGGTTCTCAATGACTTAAGAGCTGGTAAGCTTAAGAACGTATGTATTGAAATGAATATTTGCAGTGAAAGCTGTATTGCAGGTCCAGGAGGGCATAATCAGGAAGGTAGTGTATTTACAAGGCTAAGTGCCATCCAGAAGTTTATGAGAAAGCCGGCATGTGAAGATGTAGCCATTAAGGCATATGATCCTCAAGTTTCCTTTGAACGTACTTTTAAGAATAAGCAGGTGGAGGTTTATACGGCTACAGAGAAGCAGATTAAACAGGTTTTTGAGACAATGGGTAAATATGAGAAGAGTGATGAGTTAAACTGTGGGGCTTGTGGGTATGAAACTTGCCGTGACAAAGCTATTGCAGTACTTCATGGTATGTCCCAAATAGATATGTGCTTGCCTTATACACGTAGTATAGCAGAAAGACTAAGTAATGAGATTTTTTATAATTCCCCTAACAGTATTTTATTACTAGATAGACACTGCAGATTACTTGATATGAATCCAAGTGGGGAAGTCTGCTTTGGTTACAAGGCAGAACTCATGAAAGGTAAAGATATTCAGATTATGATGGATAAAACACCTTTCGAAATGGCACTTAAAGCGAAGGCTTCATTAGGTAAAGAGAAAATAGAACTCCCTACATATGATTTGATAGCCTATAGAGATATTATTTATCTAGAAAAGCAGCAGGCTCTTCTCGTTATTTTTGCAGATGTGACAGATGAAGAAAAACGTAAAAAAGAAGTTTCTACTTTAAAGGGAAATACTTTAGATGTGACTCAGTCTATTATTGATAAACAGATGCGTGTTGCCCAGGAAATAGCTAGTCTTTTAGGGGAGACCACAGCTGAGACAAAAGTAGCAATTATGAAGCTAAAGAAGGTACTAAGTGAGGAAGGTGACTGCTGATGGCTTATTCTATAGATGTAGCGAAATGCAGCATGAACAAATATCAGGAAGAGTTATGCGGGGACCATGTAGAAACCATTAAAACGAAAGATGGCATGATTGTGGTTCTGTCAGATGGGCTAGGAAGTGGTGTAAAAGCTAATATACTAGCGACCCTCACTTCTAAAATAGCCATTACTATGCTAAAAGAAGGTGCCAGTATTGAGGATACCATCTGCACTATTGCAAGTACCTTACCTGAGTGTCAGGTAAGAAAGCTGGCTTATTCTACCTTTACCATTGTAGAGCTTAAAAATAATGGAGATGTTTATATGGTGGAATACGATAATCCTCCCGTTTTTTATTATCGAAAAGGTAGTCCACTTTCCATCCATAAAGAAAAGCGTACTATTAATAATAAAGTTATTTATGAAAGTAATTTTAAAATGAGATTAGGAGATACGCTGGTAATCATCAGCGACGGTGTAGTCCATGCAGGGGTAGGAATGACCCTTAATCTAGGATGGCAGTGGGAGCATATTGACCAGTATTTACAAGACCTAGTGGGTGTAGAACAAGATGCCCTATGTATAGCAAGAGATTTACTGGGAGTATGTGAAAATCTTTATGACAATAGACCAGGAGATGATACAACTGTTGTAGCAATCAAACTCAAAGAGGTCACTTACTTAGACCTATTTACTGGTCCGCCGAAAGATAGACAAAGTGATGAAAAGATGATTGAAATCATTAAGCATGCAAAAGGTAAAGTAGTCCTATGTGGAGGAACAACGGCTAACATTGTAGCAAGAGAGTTAGATGAACCTATTATGATTGACTTAGAACATTATACACCTAAGGTTCCACCTATGGGGTATATGAAAGGAATTGACCTGGTGACAGAAGGTTTACTCACACTTAATGCTGCAAAAGAACATTTAGAAAAATATTTAGTAGAGAAACAAAAAGGACTAGTTCCTGAAAAAATAATGGGACTAGATGGTGCTTCACGTTTAGCAAGGCTTTTAATAGAAGATAGTACTTTTGTTACATGCTGGGTAGGTCAGGCTATTAATCCTGCACATCAAAATCCAGATTTCCCGGAAAATTTTAATTTAAAAAATGCAGTTATGCATGAAATTGTAAAATTGCTCAAACAAATGAATAAAGAAGTAGAAGTCTATTATTTATAAGAACTATAAAAGATAGGATAGTCCTTTAATAAAGGTGTAACAGCCTAAAGGACTATCCTATTTTTATTATCGAATAAGCTCTAGAAAATCATCTTCATTTAGAAAGACAATCTTTTGACCACGCTCTATAAGCGCCATGGCACGTCTAAGTTTAGTACTCATTTGCTCAGGTGTAAGCGTATGCACATTTTTCATGCCTGTAACGACAATACTAGTTTTGAGTGTGACAGAAGGACTGTAGTCACCACCGCAGCGTTCAACAAGTGAGATGGCTTCGCTTCTTGATAAAGAGGAAAGTGGACCAGTAAAGGCTACAATTTTATCCTTGAAAAAGTCCGTTGTACAAGAGTAATGATCTAACTTATGCTGAGCGGATGCGTCATAGATGTTCTTGGAAGTCATGCCGCCTCCATTTGTGCCACAGGCATTATATCCCCCTGGAAAGAGTTTGCCTAATTTAAAGCCTACGGCAGCTGCTATGGCATTGATATCATGAAGCTGAAGTTCCTTAGAGATAT